>NZ_LDNX01000103.1:0-27691 GCF_001027955.1 Kocuria sp. SM24M-10
GGCGTCCGCCCCCTGGGCGGGGCCGTGCTGGCCGCCGCGGGGGCGGCGGCCGCCCACTCGTGGTGGCACCGCGGCGGCCCGGCGGCCACGGCCGCGCTCGGTGGGCTCTACGTCCTGGGCTTCGGGCTCTCGCACCCGCTGGCCAAGCGGATCGGCGCCTGGCCCTCGGTGCTGGCCGTCACCGCCGTCAACGCCGCCGCCAACGCCGTGCTGGTGGACCGTCCCGGCCGCTGAGCCGCGCCGACCCGCGACGCCGCCCGTCCCCTCCCCGGGGGACGGGCGGCGTCGTCGTCGGCCGGGCCGGGGCTCAGTCGCCCACGGCGTCGCGGCCGCGCCGGACGATCAGCGGGTCGGGCGGATAGACCACCGCCGGGTCCTTGTCCTCGTAGTCGAACTGGTCCAGGAAGAAGCGCATCGCGTTGAGCCGGGCCCGCTTCTTGTCGTTGGACTTCACCGTGATCCACGGGGCGTGGTCGGTGTCGGTGCGCAGGAACATCTCCTCCTTGGCCTCGGTGTAGTCCTCCCACCGGTCCAGGGAGGCCAGGTCCATCGGGGAGAGCTTCCAGCGGCGCACCGGGTCGATCTGGCGGATCGCGAAGCGGGTGCGCTGCTCGTGCTGGGTGACCGAGAACCAGAACTTGGTCAGGTGGATGCCCGACTCCACCAGCATCTTCTCGAACACCGGGGCCTGGACCATGAAGTCCTCGTACTCCGCGTCCGAGCAGAAGCCCATCACCCGCTCCACGTTGGCCCGGTTGTACCAGGAGCGGTCGAACATCACGATCTCCCCGGCGGTGGGCAGGTGGCCGATGTAGCGCTGGAAGTACCACTGCCCCCGCTCCCGGTCGGAGGGCTTGGTGAGGGCCACCACCCGGGCCGCGCGCGGGTTCAGGTGCTCGGTGAAGCGCTTGATCGTCCCGCCCTTGCCGGCCGCGTCGCGGCCCTCGAACACGACGACGTGCTTGAGGTCGTGATCCTGGCCCCAGTACTGGAACTTCAGCAGCTCGATCTGCAGCCGGTACTTCTCCAGCTCGTAGTCCTCCCGGTCCAGCCGCTCCTCGTAGGGGTAGTCCTCCCGCCAGGTCTGCACCGCCGAGCCCCCCGGGTCGATCAGGTCCGGGTCCGGCGACTGCCCGTCCCGCACCGTGTAGCCCTGATCGACCAGCTTGTCGATGAACTCCCGCAGGTTCTCCCGGACCGGTTCCATGTCCTCGTTCACCGCAGACCTCCTTCCGGGCCCGTCCGACCCCTTTCCCCGCAGTCTAGGCCCGGTCCCGCAGCCCGGGGGCCCGGACCGCCCGGCCGGCCGCGGCCCCGCCGCGGAGCCCGTTCACTAGACTGGTCGAGCCGGTGCACGTCCGGCCGACTCGCACGCCGCCGACCCGGAGGAGACTGTACGGATGAAGATCGGACTGCTGACCAGCGGCGGGGACTGCCCCGGGCTCAACGCGGTGATCCGGGCGGCGGTGCTGCACGGGATCAAGAGCCACGGCCACGAGTTCGTGGGCTTCCGCGACGGCTGGCGCGGGGTGGTGGAGGGCGACATCATGGACCTGCCCCGCACCCGGGTACGGGGGCTGGCCCGGGAGGGCGGCACCATCCTGGGCACCTCCCGCACCAACCCCTACGACGGTCCCGGCGGCGGGCCGGAGAAGATCGCCGTGATGCTCGAACGCCACCACATCGACGCGATCGTGGCCATCGGCGGGGAGGGCACCCTGGCCGGGGCGAAGCGTCTGGCCGAGGCCGGGCTGCCGGTGGTGGGGGTGCCCAAGACCATCGACAACGACCTGCAGGCCACCGACTACACCTTCGGCTTCGACACCGCCGTGCAGATCGCCACCGACGCGATGGACCGGCTGCGCACCACCGGGGAGTCCCACCACCGCTGCATGGTCGCCGAGGTCATGGGCCGCCACGTCGGGTGGATCGCCCTGCACTCGGGGATGTCCGCCGGGGCGCACGCGGTGCTGATCCCCGAGCAGTCGGTGTCCATGGAGCAGGTCTGCGCCTGGGTCACCGAGGTGCACGAGCGCGGCCGCTCCCCGCTGGTGGTCGTGGCCGAGGGCTTCATCCCCGAGGGCCACGGCGACGTGCTCGCCGGCAAGGGCACCGAGGCCTCCGGACGGCCCCGGCTGGGCGGGGTCGGGGAGTACGTCACCGAGCAGATCGAGGCCGCCACCGGGATCGAGACCCGCAACACGATCCTGGGCCACATCCAGCGCGGCGGGGCCCCCACCGGCTTCGACCGGGTCCTGGCCACCCGCTTCGGGCTGGCCGCCGTGGACCTGGTCACCGACAAGGGCTGGGGCCAGATGGTCGCCATCCGCGGCACCGACATGGTCCGGGTGCCCTTCGGCGAGGCCCTGGCCGGGCTCAAGACCGTGCCCCAGCACCGCTGGGACGAGGCCCGGGTCCTCTTCGGCCGTTGAGGCCGCCGGCCGGAGGGCGCGCCGCTGCGGGTCTCGGACCTGCGGACCGGGGCGTTCTCCGGCCCGCCAGGGCCCGGACGGGACACGCACCGGCGCCGCCCCCGCGGTCCGGCGGTGCGCACCGGGACTCCGGAGGGCCTGCCGTGGGCCGAGCGGCACCACCCTGCGGGGTTCGTGCTAGGGGCGCTCGCCCCGGGGGCCGCGGAGGAAGCCGGACTGCCGCCCGACCACCTGGCCGGCGTCGGGCTGGACCACGACCTGCTGGGCGGCGGCCCAGCGCTGCTCGCCGTCCGTGACGAGGAGCCGGGCCTCGGGGTCGGCGGTGCGCTTGAGCACGGCCAGCGCGATGGGGCCCTGCTCGTGGTGCAGCTGCACGGAGGTGACCCGGCCGACGGTCCGCTCGCCCGAGAGGACCTCGGCGCCCGGGGAGGGCAGCGTGTGCTCGGAGCCGTCGAGGTCGAGCAGCACGAGCCGCCGGGGCGGGTGGCCCAGGTTGTGCACGCGGGCCACGGTCTCCTGCCCCTTGTAGCAGCCCTTCTGCAGGTGCACGGCGGTGCGCAGGAGGTCGAGTTCGTGCGGGATCGTCCGCTCGTCCGTCTCGGCCCCCCAGCGCGGGCGCCAGGCGGCGATCCGCAGCGCCTCGGCCGCCCACGCGCCGGCGAGGGGCAGCTCGCGGGTCAGGGCGTCCAGCTCGGCGCGGGGCACCAGGTGCTCCCACCAGGTGCGCTCCTCCCCCGGGTGCGGACCGTCGAGGGCCGCGTAGCTCCATCCGCCCGGGGCGACCCCGGGCCAGGGGTCGCGCCAGGCCGGCCCGTCGCCCAGCGCGGGCACGGGAGCGGAGGCGCCGAGCACGGCCCACTCGCCGGAGCGGTCGGCCACCTCCACGCGCAGCGCGAAGCGCATGGACTCCAGCCACGCGACCAGCGGGGCGGTCTCGTCGGCCTCGGTGATCAGCCACGTGCTGGTGCCGTCGTCCACGACGTGCGGCGCGGTCTCGATGCGCCCCTGCACGGAGAGGAACAGGGTCTCGGCGCTGCCGCCCGGGGCGAGCCCGGTGAGCACCTGCGAGGAGAGCGTGGTCAGCCAGCTGAGGCGGTCCGGACCGGTGACGGTGACGACGCCCTTCTGGGAGAGGTCGACCACGGTGCCGGGGGTGCGCACCAGGGCGCGCTGCTCGCGCAGCGGGTCGCCGTAGTGGGCGGCGACCCCACGGTCGAGGCCCTCGGCCTCGACGGCGCCCGGGCGTCCGAGCAGGGGCGAGCGGTAGGCGGTCACGGGGATCAGCCGACCTTCTTGAGCTGGGCGGAGGCGTGCGTGGCCAGCGGCTCGCCGAAGGCGGCCATGTCCCAGGCCCAGAACAGGTCGCCGTGGACCAGACCGTACATCCGGGTCGAGGAGCTGTACTGCTTGGCGCCCCGGGCGCGCACGACGGCGTCCGTGGCGAGGTCGATGCGGGGCCCCTTGATCTGGCCCACGTAGAGCTCGGCGATGCCACCGGGGTGCGTGAGGGTCACCAGGACGTCGAAGCCGCCGTCGCCGTTGCGCAGCCGTTCGACCTCCTCGGCGCCCTTGAGCACCGGCACGAGGTCCGGCGGGAGCATCCCGGGGCCGACGTCGCCGTCCTCCAGGGTGCGGTCGAGCTGCCAGAAGCCCTGCTCAACGGTGGCCGGGCGCATGGGCTGCCCCTCCTCGTCGAGGAGCGTGGTCTCGGCCCGGTACTCGAGGAACGGCAGGCCGTTCTGCTCGAAGGTCACGCGCTGCCGGAAGGGCCGCTGCTCGACCTCGCCGTAGCCCATGAAGCCGTCGCCCTCCCAGGCGCCCAGCAGCCAGGCGAACGGGACGAGCTCGGGAGTCAGATCCGAGGGGATCTCGATCGGCACGGAACTAGTGCTGTCCCTTGAACAGGCCGAGGATCACCTTGAGGGAGATCCCGGCGATGAACAGACCGGAGATGCCCAGCAGGACCAGGTAGAAGATCTCGAGTGCAAGCATGGTCCCTAAGCTACCACGGTGCTCACCAGGCGGGCCGTGAACAGGGCCCCCACGCCGAGGAACGCCACGGGGGTCACGCCGAGGGCCACCACCCCCCGCTTCGGCGAGCGCTTCGGGGCAGACGAGATGACCCGGGCGCCCACGACGGCCACGAGCGCGGCGACCACGGCGCCGACCACCACCAGCTGCACGGGGTCCGGGCCGGTCGCCCGGTAGTCGCTGGCCAGGGCGATCCAACCGGAGGAGCTGACCGTGGCGAGCACCCCCGCCGTGGAGGCGATCGTGGACTCCAGCCGGTGCTCGGCGCCCTCGCCGCGCACCAGCTCCGCCGCGAACACGGTCACCAGGGCCACCCCCACGACCGCGGGCAGCCACACGAGCTGCTGACCGGGCAGGGTCTGGACGAGCAGCGCGGCCACGACGCCGGCGGCGCTCATGATCACGTTGTGCCGGTGCCGGGCGGCGATGCCGGTGGCGGCGGGCCAGCCGAAGCCGATCACCAGGGACATCCCGGCGGCCAGGAGCAGCGGCGCGGGACCGGCGACCACGACCGCGGCCAGGGCCGCCGCCAGGCTGAGCACGCTGCACGCGGCGATCATGGCGTATCTCATGGCGATCGGATTCCTGCACTGTCGAGGGTCGGGGCCGGCGCCCGGACCGGCGCGACCGGGCGGACACGAGCAACGATAGCGGCTGGCCGGGAGAGCGGGCCGGGGCGCGCGGCGCCCCGCGTCGGGGCCGGGGCGCGCGGGCGGGGACCGGCGCCGACTTATACTGACAGCTCAGCCCGTACGCCAGAGTGGAGAAGCACGAGTGTTCCAGATCCTGATGCTGACCGACGCGGACGGTCCCTCGGCATCGGTGCTGCCGGCCCTCGACCTGCTCAACCACCGGGTGACGGTCGCCCCGACCCGCACCGTCTCGGGCAGCCTCGACGGCCGCCACCCCGACGTGGTGCTGCTGGACGGGCGCACCGACCTGATCACCGCGCGCAACCTCGCCCAGCTGCTCACCACGAAGGGCCTGGCGGCACCGCTGCTGATGGTCCTCACGGAGGGCGGGATGGCCGCGGTGGCCGCGAACTGGATGGTCGACGACGTGGTGCTCGACACCGCCGGCCCGGCGGAGGTCGAGGCCCGGCTGCGCCTGGCCTCCTCCCGCACGGCTGAGGCGCCCGAGGACGACACCCGGATCCGCGCGGGCTCGGTGGTCATCGACGACGCCGCCTACTCCGCCCACGTCAACGGCCAGCCGCTGAACCTGACCTACAAGGAGTTCGAGCTGCTGAAGTTCCTGGCCCAGCACTCCGGACGGGTCTTCACCCGCGCGCAGCTGCTGAGCGAGGTCTGGGGCTACGACTACTACGGCGGCACCCGCACCGTGGACGTGCACGTGCGGCGGCTGCGGGCCAAGCTGGGCGCCGACCACGAGCACCTGATCACCACGGTGCGTAACGTGGGCTACAGCTTCGCCACGAGCCGGAGCCGGGAGCACTGAGCACCGGCCCACCGGCCCGTCCGTTCCGCCGCCCCGTTCCGCAGGAGGTCCAGATGCCCCAGTCCGTGCCGTACGAGCTCGACCGCCCGGCCGTCGCCCCGGTCGAGGAGATCACGGGCCTCGCCTCCCGGGCCGAGGCCGCGGACGGCGACCCGCCGTTCTCCGACCAGACGCTCGTGGACCTGCGGAGCGCACCCGGCGGGCGGGTGCGCACGGTCCTCGCACGGGCCTCCGGCGGGGAGCTGCTCGGGGCGGCGGTCCGTGTCCGCGAGCCCGACGACGCCGCCGCGCTCGTGGAGCTCGTGGTGGACCCCGGGCACCGCCGCGGCGGGATCGGGGCGGCGCTGGCCGCGGTCCTGGCCGAGGAGACCGCGGACGCGGTCCGGGCGTGGGCCCACGGCGGCCACCCCGGCGCGGCGGCGCTGGCCGCCCGGCACGGACTGGTGCCGGTGCGCGACCTGCACCGCCTGCTCCGCCCGCTGGGCGGCGCGCCCGACCTGCCCCTGCCCGAGGCGATGCCCGCCGGCTACCGGCTGCGGGCCTTCGAGCCCGGCCGGGACGAGGACGAGTGGCTGCGCGTCAACGCGGCCGCGTTCGCCGGCCACCCCGAGCAGGGCCGGATGACCCTCGAGGACCTCCGGCAGCGGGAGGCCGAGCCCTGGTTCGACCCGGCGGGGTTCCTGCTGGCGGTCCGGTCCGGGGAGCCGGGCACCGTGGCCGGCTTCCACTGGACCAAGGTCCACCCCGGGGACGGCGAGCGCCCCGCCCTGGGCGAGGTCTACGCCGTGGGCGTCGCCCCCGAGCACCAGGGCACCGGCCTGGGCCGGGCCCTGACCGCCGCGGGGGTCAACCACCTCGCCCGGCAGGGTCTGGGCGAGGTCATGCTCTACGTGGACGGCGACAACACCGCGGCGCTGCGGCTGTACGAGCGCCTGGGCTTCCGGCCCTGGCACCTCGACGTGATGTACGCCCGCGACGCCCCCGCCTGACCCATCCGCCCGCGCCCCGGCCCGGTCCCGCACCGGCCCCACCAGACAGGATCACCATGACCACGCACCAGCAGGACGCCCCGCAGCCCGCGCCGGCCCCGCACCCGGCCGCATCCCCGGAGGCGGAGCCGGCGGCGCCGTCCGCGGACGGCGCCGCCGAGCTGGCCCACACCGCCGAGCTGGCCGACGCCGCCCGCGGGCACGGGGACCGAGACCGGATCGACGACCCCGTGCCCGCCGCCCGGCAGGTGCTGGAGGGCTCGCACGGGCCCGAGCGCTTCCTCGACCGGGAGGCGAGCTGGATCGCCTTCAACACCCGGGTCCTGGAGCTGGCGGAGGACCCGGACCTGTTCCTGCTGGAGCGGGTGCACTTCCTGTCCATCGTGGCCTCCAACCTGGACGAGTTCTTCATGGTCCGGGTCGCCGGTCTCAAGCGGCGCATCGCCACGGGCATCGCCCGGCCCGCGGCCTCGGGGCACTCCCCCGCAGAGCAGATGGCCACCATCGCGGTGCGCGCCCACGAGCTGCAGGAGCGCCACGCGCGGGCCTTCCACGACCTGGTCCGCCCCGAGCTGGCCCGGGAGGACATCCACCTCATCGGGTGGGAGGACCTCGACGACCCCACCCGGGAGCGGCTCACCCGGGACTTCCGCCGCAAGGTCTTCCCGATCCTCACGCCGCTGGCGGTGGACCCGGCCCACCCGTTCCCCTACATCTCCGGGCTCAGCCTCAACCTGGCCGTGATGGTCCGCAACCCGCAGTCGGGCAAGCGGCTGTTCGCCCGCGTCAAGGTCCCGGACCAGCTGCCCCGGCTGCTCTCGGTGGACGCGCCGGGCGCGGCCCGCACCCCGCACGGTCAGGCCCGCTTCATCCCGCTCGAGGACGTCATCGCCCAGCACCTGGACGACCTGTTCCCCGGGATGGAGGTCGAGGAGCACCAGGTGTTCCGGGTGACCCGCAACGAGGACCTGGAGGTCGAGGAGGACGACGCCGAGAACCTGCTGCAGGCCCTGGAGAAGGAGCTGCTGCGCCGCCGCTTCGGCCCGGCGGTGCGCCTGGAGGTCACGGACAGCATCAGCGCGGAGGTCCTCGAGCTGCTCGTCTCCGAGCTCGGCATCGACGAGTCCGAGATCTACCGCCTGCCCGCCCCGCTGGACCTGCGCGGGCTGGGGGTCATCGCCGGTGTGGACCGCCCGGAGCTGCACTATCCCCGCCACGTGGCGCACACCTCCCGATACCTCAACGCCGCGGAGACCGCCAAGGCCGCCGACGTCTTCGCCGCGACCCGGTCCCGGGACGTGCTGCTGCACCACCCCTACGACTCCTTCGCCACCAGCGTGCAGGCCTTCCTGGAGCAGGCCGCCGCGGACCCGAAGGTCCAGGCGATCAAGCAGACCCTGTACCGCACCTCCGGGGACTCCCCGATCGTGGACGCGCTCATCGACGCCGCCGAGGCCGGCAAGCAGGTCCTGGCGCTGGTGGAGATCAAGGCCCGCTTCGACGAGCAGGCGAACATCTCCTGGGCCCGCAAGCTCGAGCAGGCCGGGGTGCACGTGGTCTACGGCATCGTGGGCCTGAAGACCCACTGCAAGCTCTCCCTCGTGGTGCGCCAGGACGACCAGGGGCTGCGCCGCTACGTGCACATCGGCACCGGCAACTACCACCCCTCCACCGCGCGCTTCTACGAGGACCTGGGCCTGCTCACCTGCGACCCGGAGGTCGGGGAGGACGTCTCGCGGCTGTTCAACCAGCTCTCCGGCTACGCCCCGAAGACCACCTTCCAGCGCCTCCTGGTCGCCCCCCGCTCGGTGCGCTCCGGGCTCATCGACCTGGTCGAGGCCGAGATCCGCCACCACCGGGCCGGGCGGAAGGCCCGGATCCAGGTCAAGTGCAACTCGATCGTCGACGAGGCCGTCATCGACGCCCTCTACCGGGCCTCGCAGGCCGGGGTGCCCGTGGACGTGGTGGTGCGCGGGATCTGCGCGCTGCGCCCGGGGGTGCCGGGGCTGAGCGAGACCATCCGGGTCCGCTCGGTGCTGGGCCGGTTCCTGGAGCACTCGCGGGTCTTCGCGTTCTGCAACGCGGGGGAGCCGCTGGTCTACATCGGCTCGGCGGACATGATGCACCGCAACCTGGACCGCCGGGTGGAGACCCTCGTGCGGATCACGGACCCGCAGCAGGCCGAGTCCCTGGTGCGGCTGCTCGCCCGGTACGCCTCGGACGCCACGAGCAGCTGGCACCTGGGCGCGGACGGGGTCTGGACCCGTCACCACCGGGACGCCGAGGGGCGCCCGCTGGTGGACGTCCAGGAGCACCTCCTGCGCAGCCGGGCCCTGGGCCGCCCCACGATCTGAGCACCGGTACCATCGTGGAGGTGCCACCCGACGACCCCGGGCCGGGGCGCGGCGGTGCACCACGGACACGGGACGAGAGAGGGACCATGCCCAGGACCGCCGAGAACACCGCTCCGAGGACCACCGGAAAGGTCACCGGGAAGACCACTGAAAAGGCCACCGGGGCGTCCGACGGGAGGACCCCGGAGGAGACCGCCGAGAGGACCGCCGGGCGGGCCGCTCCGCGGGGCGGCGGGACGTCCGCGCGCCCCGCCGACGTGCTGGCGGCGGGGTGCCTGTGCTGGCGCCGGGCGGGCACCGGGGTGGAGGTCCTCCTCATCCACCGGCCCCGCTACGACGACTGGTCCTTCCCGAAGGGCAAGCAGGACGCCGGCGAGACCCTGCCCGAGACCGCCCACCGGGAGGTGGGCGAGGAGATCGGCCTGCTCCCGCGCCTGGGCGTCCCGCTGCCCACGATCCGCTACGGCGTCAAGGACGGCGTGAAGGACGTGCGCTACTGGGCGGCGGAGTTCGGCCCCGGTGCCCGCCCCGTGCCCGACGGGCGCGAGGTCGACGAGGTCCGCTGGGTGGACCCCCGGACGGCGGCCCGGATGCTCACCAACCCCTCCGACCTCGAGCCCCTGGCCGCGCTCGTGGACCTGCACGCCCGCGGCGACCTCGCCACCCGCCCGGCGATCGTGGTGCGCCACGCCAAGGCCAAGCCGCGCTCGTCGTGGTCCCGGGCCGAGGGCGACCGGCCGCTGGCCGCGACCGGGAAGCGGCAGGCGCTGGCCGTGACCCGGCTCCTGCGGGCGTGGTCGCCCGAGCGGATCGTCACCTCACCCTGGCTGCGCTGCCTGTCCACCGTGGTGCCCTACGCCCGCAAGGCCGGGATCACCGTGCGGGAGCGGCCCCAGCTGACCGAGGCGTCCCACAAGCGCCACCCCAAGAAGGCCGCCGCCGTGGTGCAGACCCTGTTCGACAAGGACGTCCCCGCCGCGCTGTGCACCCACCGCCCGGTGCTGCCGACCGTCCTCAAGGTGCTCGCCCGGCACATGACCCCCGAGCTCGCCGGGCAGCTGCCCGCCAAGGACCCGTACCTGACCCCGGGCGAGATGATCGTGCTCCAGATCTCCCGCCGGCACCGCCGGCGGGTGGTCTCCGTGGAGCTCGTGAAGCCCTTCGACGACTGACCCTTCCGCCTCCCTGCCCGAGGAGCCCCGCATGACCTCCCCCTCCCCCGTGCCCACGCCCGGGTCCGAGCCCGTGCCGACCCCGTACGAGGACCTCCTGCGCGAGGTCCTCGAGACGGGCGTGCACAAGCCGGACCGCACGGGCACCGGGACCCGCAGCGTCTTCGGCCGCCAGATCCGCTTCGACCTCGCGGACTCGTTCCCGCTGCTGACCACCAAGCGGGTGCACTTCCGCTCCCTGGCGCTGGAGCTGCTGTGGTTCCTGCGCGGGGACTCGAACGTGCGCTGGCTGCAGGAGCGCGGCGTGTCCATCTGGGACGAGTGGGCCGACGAGAACGGGGACCTCGGGCCCGTCTACGGAGTGCAGTGGCGCTCCTGGCCCACCCCCGGCGGCGGCTCGATCGACCAGATCGCGAAGGTCGTGGAGCAGATCCGCACGAACCCGGACTCCCGCCGGCACGTGGTGACGGCGTGGAACCCTGCCGAGGTGGACGAGATGGCGCTGCCGCCGTGCCACGCCCTCTTCCAGTTCTACGTGGAGCCCGCCGAGGACGGGCCGGGGCGCCTCTCGTGCCAGCTCTACCAGCGCTCGGCGGACATGTTCCTGGGCGTGCCGTTCAACATCGCCTCCTACGCCCTCCTCACCGTCATGGTGGCCCAGCAGACCGGCCTGGTGCCCGGCGAGTTCGTCTGGACCGGCGGGGACTGCCACGTCTACGACAACCACGTGGAGCAGGTCCGCGAGCAGCTCTCCCGCACGCCCTTCCCCTATCCAAGGCTGCGGCTGACCCGGCGGCCCGGCTCCCTGTTCGACTACGCCTACGAGGACTTCGAGGTCCTCGACTACCGCCACCACCCTGCGATCCCGGCGCCGGTGGCCGTATGAGCGCCCGCCCCGGACCGGACGTGCCGCAGGCCCCCGCGGGGACCGTCGGGGCGATCTGGGCGCAGACCGCCGAGGGCGTCATCGGCCGCGGCGGCACGATGCCCTGGTCCCTGCGGGAGGACCTGGCCTTCTTCCGGCGCACGACCACCGGCCACCCCGTGATCATGGGCCGGCGCACCTGGGAGTCGTTCCCCGAGCGCTTCCGTCCCCTGCCCGGGCGCACCAACATCGTGATCACCTCCGCCCCGGAGCGGGTGGTCCCCGGCGGTGGCGACGGCACCGTGCACACCGCGCGGTCCTACCCCGAGGCCGTCGCGCTGGCGCGGAGCAGCCCCGGCGCGGAACGGATCTGGGTGATCGGCGGCGGGGAGGTCTACCGGCAGGCCCTGGCCGACCCCCGGGACCCCGTGACGGAGGCGCTCGTTACGGTCATCGACCTCGCCGTGGAGGGGGACACGCACGCCCCCGTGCTCGGCGACGGGTGGACCACGGAGCCGGTCGTGGGACCCTCCGTCTCCCGCACCGGGCTCGGCTACCGGATCGACCGGCGCACCCGTGCCTGAGCCGCGGGCCTGTTCCGTCCGTCCCGGCGCTCCGGTAGCGTGAACCGCACCACGACCAGGAGGACGACCGTGACCGCACCGCACCCCGACCCGGCGATCCGCGACGACGAGCAGCTGCGCGTCGTGGAGAACGCGGACCTCGACCGCTACGAGCTGTGGAACGGGGAGCAGTTCATCGGCTTCGAGGGCTTCCAGAGGCACGAGGACGGCACGGTCGAGCTGCAGCACACGATCATCGCCGAGCAGTTCGGCCGCCAGGGCTACGCCCGCACCCTCGTCACGCTGCTCCTGGAGCGCTTCCGGGCGCAGGGGACCACCGTGCGCCCGACGTGCACCTACGTCCAGGACTACCTGCACCGCTTCCCCCAGTACCAGGACCTCATCGCCGCCGGCAGTGCGCTGCCCCCCGCCCCGGCGGTCAAGGAGAAGCGGCGTCGCTGGGCCCTGCACCGCTCCCACTAGACTGGGGGCCATGACTTTTCGCTCGGGTGATCAGGTAGGGTTCGTCGGCTGGCGGGGCATGGTGGGCTCCGTGCTCATGCAGCGCATGCAGGAGGAGGGTGACTTCGCCGGCATCACCCCGGTGTTCTTCTCCACCTCGAGCGCCGGGCGGCCCGCTCCCTCGTTCGCCGGGGACGCCGGGGTGCTGCAGGACGCCTACGACCTCGAGTGCCTGGCCTCGCTCCCGGTGATCGTCACCGCCCAGGGCGGGGACTACACCAAGGCCGTGCACGGCGAGCTGCGCGCCGGCGGATGGGACGGGCTGTGGATCGACGCCGCCTCGACCCTGCGGATGAACGACGACGCCATCATCGTGCTGGACCCGGTCAACCGCGACGTCATCGACCGGGGCCTCGAGGCCGGCGTGAAGGACTTCGTGGGCGGCAACTGCACGGTCTCCTGCCTGCTCGTGGGCCTGGGCGGGCTGTTCCGCAACGACCTCGTCGAGTGGGCCACGTCCATGACCTACCAGGCGGCCTCCGGCGGCGGGGCCCGGCACATGCGCGAGGTGCTCACGCAGTTCGGGGCCCTGCACGGCGCCGTGGCCGACCAGCTCGCCGACCCCGCCTCCGCGATCCTGGAGATCGACCGCGGGGTTCTCGAGACCCAGCGCGGCGACGCCCTGGACAGCTCGATGTTCGGCGCGCCCCTGTCCGGCTCCCTGATCCCCTGGATCGACGCCGACCTCGGCAACGGGCAGTCCCGTGAGGAGTGGAAGTCCGCGGCCGAGACGAACAAGATCCTCGGCCGCACGGACCGCTTCGCCCAGGACTGGGTGCCCATGGACGGGCTGTGCGTGCGCATCGCCACGATGCGCTCGCACTCCCAGGCCCTGACGCTCAAGCTGCGGGAGGACCTGCCGGTGGAGGAGATCGAGCGGGTCATCGACGCCGACAACGAGTGGGCCACCGTGGTGCCCAACACGAAGGATGACACGATGCGGGCCCTGACCCCCGTGGCGACCTCCGGGACGCTGCAGATCCCCGTGGGCCGGATCCGCAAGCTCGCCATGGGCCCGGAGTACATCAGCGCCTTCACGATCGGCGACCAGCTGCTGTGGGGCGCGGCCGAGCCGCTGCGCCGCATGCTGCGCATCGCCACCGGCACCCTCTAGCCGTGGCCGGGACCGGGGTGCCCGCGGGGCTGGCCGTCGATCCGGCCGATCCGCGCCCGCCCTACGAGCAGCTGCGGCAGGCGGTGCTGCGGGGCCGGGAGGACGGCACGCTGCCGGCGGGCACCCGGCTCCCGCCGGTGCGCCGGCTCGCCGAGGCGCTCGGTCTCGCGGCGAACACCGTGGCCAAGGCCTACCGGGAGCTGGAGTCCGCCGGCGTGATCGAGACCCGCGGCCGCCTGGGCAGCTTCGTGCGCGCCGGGGACCGCGGCGAGGAGCTGGCCGTCGAGGCCGCCCGCCGCTACGCCGAGACGGTGGCCGGGCTCGGGATCCCGTCCGCACGGGCCCTGGAGCTCGTCGCCGCGCAGCTGCGCCGGTCCGGCTGAGCCCCGGCCGGGCTCAGGCCCCGGGACTGCGCAGGTGACGCGGCCCCGGCACCAGCCCGGCCGGGCCGGTCAGCGCCCGGCGGTGCCGGCCCTCCGCGGTGCGGGCCAGCCACCACCGCCACC
The DNA here is from genome assembly GCF_001027955.1 of Kocuria sp. SM24M-10. Taxonomy (NCBI): domain Bacteria; kingdom Bacillati; phylum Actinomycetota; class Actinomycetes; order Micrococcales; family Micrococcaceae; genus Kocuria; species Kocuria sp. SM24M-10. Next base: position 14,007 of record NZ_LDNX01000103.1, read on the forward strand.
AGCGCATGACCTGTCCCTTGGCCCACACGTTGAGCCGGTGCGCCCAGTGGTACTCGGTGCTCCAGATGCCCAGGCCCAGGAAGATCGCCAGCCACCCCGGTCCCGGGGCGACGAGCATGACCAGCCCGGCCAGCACGAACACCCCGCCGAGGACCGTCACGACGGTCTTGTAGGCGACGAAGATCAGCGGGTGGCCCCGGGCCCAGGTGCGCACCCGGCCCAGCGTGCGGCGCACCCGGCCCTCGGAGTCCTCCCCCTGGGCGATCTCGTCCTCGAGGCTGCTCACCGCGGCCGCCTCAGACCCCGGTGCCCACGATGACGGGCTCCGCGACCAGGTCGACCCCGTAGACCGAGGCCACGCCGTCGCGCACGGTGCGGGCCAGGGCCATGAGGTCGGCCGCCGAGGCGTCCCCGCGGTTGGTCAGCGCGAGCGTGTGCTTGGTGGAGAGCGAGGCCCGGCCCCCGGCGACCGCGGCGCCGTCGAGGTCCAGCACCTCATTGCGCGTCCCGGGCAGCCCGAAGCCCTTGCCGAAGCCGGCGCGGTCGATGAGCCAGGCGGCCGAGAGCTTGACCCGGTCCTCCAGCGGGTGCCCGGCGGCGTCCACCACGGGGAACCGGGGGGCGTCGGCGGGCAGCCGGTCCCCGAGCGCGGCCGCGGGGAGGATCGGGTTGGTGAAGAACGAGCCGGTGCTGTACGTGTCCCGGTCGGCGGGGTCGAGCACCATGCCCTTGCCGGCCCGCAGGGCCAGGACCGTCTCGCGGACCCGCGCCAGCGGGGCCCGCTCCCCCACCTCGACGCCCAGCCGGCGGGCGAGCTCGCCGTAGCGGACGGGGGCGCTGTCCGTCCCGCGCGCGAGCCGGAAGCGCACGGCGAGGACCACGTGGCGGGGCGAGCCGTCCACGGTGCTGCGCTTGAGCGCCGAGTCGCGGTAGGCGAACGCCAGCTCGGCCGGGCCGAACTCCCGCACCCGGCGCTCGTGCCGGTCCCAGGCGCGCACGAGCTCCACGGTCTGGGCGACCTCCTGGCCGTAGGCGCCCACGTTCTGCACCGGGGTGGCGCCGGTGGTGCCCGGGATGCCGGAGAGCGCCTCGACGCCCACCAGCTCCTCGGCCACGGCCTGCGCCACGAGCTCGTCCCAGGAGTGCCCGGCCTGGACCTCCAGGAGCACGCTGGCGGCGTCCTCCGCCACGACCTGCACGCCCCGGGAGGCCACGTGCACCACGGTGCCCGCGTACCCGGCGTCGGCCGTGATGAGGTTGGAGCCGCCGCCGACCACGAGCACGGCCCGCCCGGCGGCGTCGGCCTCCGCCACGGCCTCCACGACCGCCCGCTCGGTCTCCGCCCGCACGTAGTGCCGGGCGGGACCGCCGACGGCGGCGGTGGTGAGGTCTGCGAGGTGAGGGGTCGTCATGGCACCCAGTTTATCGGCCGTCCCGGGGCGAGCCGGCGCCGACGGCCCGCGGCGGCGCGGAGGGGGTCGCCGGGCGCAGGGCGGGGACCAGGAGCAGGGAGACGACGACGAACAGCGCCACGGCGCCCAGCGCCGGGCGCACCCCGACCGCGTCGCCGAGCAGGCCCAGCAGCGGCGGGCCGCCGAGGAAGGCGCCGTAGCCGATGGTCGAGACGACCGAGACGTTGGCGGCCGCGTTCTCGGTGTCGTCCGCGGCGGCGGACATGCCGACCGGGAAGCCGAGGGAGACCCCCAGGCCCCACACGAACAGGCCCGCCAGCCCGAGCCCCAGCCACGGGGAGAGCACGAACACGCCGAGGCCCGCCGCGGCCAGGGTGCCCGCCGCCCGGAGGATCGTCACCCGCCCGAACCGGTCGAGCAGCGGGGTCCCGGCGAGCCGGCCGGCGGTCATCGCGGTCACGAAGATCCCGTAGCCCAGGGCGCCGAGCGCCTCGGAGGTGCCGTAGCCCTGGGTCAGGGCGAGCGCCACCCAGTCGTTGGCCGCGCCCTCGGCGAGGGCCACGCCCAGCACGAAGAGCCCGACCACGAGGTTGCGCGGGGTGCGCCACGCGCCGCGCACCCCGTGCGTGCGCGGGGACGCGGCGGCGACGGCCTCGAGGTCCAGGGACCCGGTGTCGGTGCGCGGCTCCGGCCGGGCGCGGGGGTCCTCCCCCTGGAAGGAGCGCACCGCCGTGCGGACGAGCGCCAGGACCACCACGGCCATGACCCCCGTGTGCCAGGCCACCGGCACCCCGAGGGCCGCGGCGCCGGCGCCGATCCCCGCGCCGAGCACGGTGCCGACCGAGAAGAACGCGTGCATGACCGGCATGACCGTGCGGCCGAGCGCGCTCTCGCAGGCCACGCCCTCGACGTTGGCGGCCACGTTCCAGGTGGCCAGGCCGGTGCCGAAGAGCAGGAAGCCGGCCGTGGCCACGGGCAGGGACCCGGCCGCGGAGGCCCCGGCGCCGATGAGCACGAGCCCGGCCGCGACGAGGGCGGAGGTGAGGCGCAGGGCGCGGGCCGGGCCCAGCCGCGCCACCGTGACCCCGGACAGCGACACGGACACGAAGGCCGCCACCGTCTGGGTGAGCAGCAGCGCCCCCAGCCCGGCGGGCGAGAGCCCGAGTCCGTCGGCGATGGCGGGCAGGCGGGTCAGCCAGGCCGAGAGCGCCAGCCCCGAGGCGAGGTAGACGGCGAGGACCGCGTCCCGCCAGGACCTCATGCCAGCTGCACCAGGGCTTGGGCCTTCACCAGCACCTTGAGCTGCGCGGCGGTCGCCGGGTCGGCGTCCGGCGCGGCGAGGTCGGGGGCGGTCACGGTGAGGTCGACGCGCGCGGTGCGGGCGGCGGCGTCGAGCGCCCCGATCCGCCCGCTGACCGTGAGCGCGGTGGAGGCCTCGACCGCGGTCCCGAAGCGGTTGGGCACCACGACCGGCTTGGTGAAGCGGGTCTGGTAGTCGACGACGGCGCCGGGGTCGCCGGCCCAGTCGGTGACGAGCTGCACGGCCGCCCCCATGGTGAGCATCCCGTGGGCGATGACGTCGGGCAGGTCCACGGCCCGGGCGAACTGCTCGTTCCAGTGGATGGGGTTGAGGTCCCCGGAGGCGCCGGCGTAGCGGACCAGGTCCGCGCGGGAGAGCTCGATGCGGCGCTGCCCGATCTCCTGGCCCTTCTCGAGGTCGTCGAAGGCGATGCTCATGCGTCCTGCTCCTCTCCGCGCACCAGCAGGGACGACACGGTGGTGGCGACCTGCTCGCCGTCCGCGGTGCGGATCTCGGCCCGGGACGTCACCATGGCGCCCGCGCCCATGGCCCGGACCTGGTCCACGTGCAGCTCGGCCACGAGCTCGTCGCCGGCGACGATCGGGCGGTGGTGGGTGAAGCGCTGGTCGGCGTGGACCACGCGCGAGAAGTCGATGCCGGCCTCGGGGTCGGCGATGAGCGCGGCGTCGGCGCGCTGGGCGACGACGATCGCGAACGTGGGGGGCGCCACGAGATCGGCGTGCCCGAGCGACCGGGCGGCCTCGACGTCGTGGTGGGCGGGGTGGCCGGCCTGGACGGCGCGGGCGAACTCGCGGATCGCCTCGCGGCCGACGCTGTAGGTCTCGGTCGGCGGATAGGTCCGCCCGACCAGATCGGGGTTCAGGGGCATGGCAGCTCCTCGCTGGACGGCGCCGCGCTGGAGCGGCAGGAACCCGCCCAGTCTACGGCGGGGCTCCTCGCCGTCGTGGCCCACCGTCCGGGCGCGTTCCGGCCGGTGGGCTCCCCGGCGGAGGGCCGGGCCGGGGCCGGGGGGCCCGGGCGGGAATCCGCCGGTGCGGCACGACAAAAGCCCGTGACCGGCAAGGGTCACGGGCTTTTCGCCGTAGCGGTGGACGGGCTCGATCCGTCGACCTCACGATTATGAGTCGTGCGCTCTAACCAGCTGAGCTACACCGCCAGGTAGATGGGAAACCGTGGCGCACGGCCTGGTGGCCGTGCGCCACGGGATCTCATCACGAGAGCCCCGACCGGGAATCGATCCCGGGACCTCCATCTTACCAAGATGGCGCTCTACCACTGAGCTATCGGGGCAACGACGAAGACTCTACCAGCACGTTCCGGCAAAACAAAAATCGCCGCAGGCCCCCGCCGGGCGCTCGGCCGGCAGCTGCTTCCCCGGCCCGCGGCCCCCTACGGGGGTGGTCCCGCACCGTCCTCCGGCGGCGCCGGGGAGCCCTGCGGCGGGGCGCGGAACGTGCCGGGGCCCACGCCGCCGCCGTCGTCCCGGCCGGGACCGGGCGGCGCGGGCCGGACCGGCAGGGGCAGCTGCGCCGGCGGTGCGGGGTCGACCGGCACGGACGGGGACGACGGCGTGGGGGTGCCGCCGACGGAGACGCCGTCCCGCACGACCTCCGTCCCGTCCGGACCGCCGAGCACCTGCCACAGCAGCAGCACCGTCCCTCCGACGAGCCCGAGCGACACCGCCGCCCGGAGCGCCCGTGTCCCGCCCCGTGCCGGGGACCCGGGCGGGACGGGCTCGGTCACCGGAGGCCGCCCTCAGGCGTTCAGCCCGGCGAGCACGAGCTCGGAGCTGTCCTCGGGGCACGGCCCGGGCAGCAGGCACGCGGCGAGGGCGGGCGCCACGCGCAGCCCGTCGAGGGCGAGGTGCCCGCGCGGCCGCACCGTGCCGACCACGCGGTGCAGCCATCCGCCGAGCGCGGCGCCGGTCAGGGAGTCCGGGGTCAGGACGTCGACCGCGCCGTGCCCCTGGAGGGCCCGGGCCCGGGCCAGCTGCTCCGGCCCGGCGCCTGCCTGGGGCACCACGAGCGCGGGGGCGTCCGTGCCGAGGATCTCCGCGACCGGGCCGTAGCCGCCCGAGGACACGACGGCGGCCGCGTCCGCGACCTCGGCGAGCGCGTCCGGCAGGCCGGGCAGGCCGGGCAGGCCGGTCAGGACGAGCGTGCCGGGCACGGCGGCCGCGCGCACCTGGGCGGCGTGCTCCGCGGGCATCCCCGGCCCGGTGACCAGCACGTGGCGGTGACCGTGCGGGACCCGGGTGCGGGCAGCCGCGAGGGCCAGCTGGGAGCCCTCGGGCCCGGTGCCCGCCAGGGTCAGGACGTGGGGCGCGCCGCCGCCGGCGGTGCGCCGTCCGGGGGCGGCGCCCGCCGTCAGGTAGCCGGTGCAGCGGACCAGGCCGGCGAGCGCGGCGGGGATCTCGCCGGTGGACAGGGGGTCGTGCACGGCGGGGTCGCCGTAGACCCAGATCTGGTCGTACGCCTCCTGCAGCAGGCCGACGTCCTCGGGGGCGACCCACTCGGGGGCCGCGGCCCAGGACTCGCCGAGCACCTCCGGCAGGCCCAGGACGACGACCGTTCCGGGAGAGCCGGCGCGCAGCCTCAGCAGCGGCTCCAGCAGCTCCCGGTCCGGTCCCCAGGGCCGGCCGTCCACCACGACCAGGTGCGGGCGGACGTCGGTGAGCACGGCGTCCACCATCTCGGAGCGCACGCGCGCGGCGGACACGGCCGGCCCGTCGGGGACGCGCCCGTCGGCGTCCTGCCCGCCCCCGGGCAGGACCACCTGGTCGAACCCCTCGGGCCAGGCGCCGGAGGCGGCGACGTCGGCACCGGTCAGCAGCACGCCCGCCGCCCGGCGCCCGGTCAGCACCGGCAGCTGCCGGGCGAGGGCCCCGGCCAGTGCCAGGTTCCGCCGGGCGTGGCCCTGTCCCCCGCGGTCGTGCGAGTACAGCACCAGCCGCAGGTCGTCGTCGCGCATCGCGTCCTCCTCGCGGAGGCCCGGACGGTCCGGCGTGGTTCCTCCGCCGTCGAGTGTGGTCCCCGGACATGACGGGGACATGAGGCGTCGATGAGAGGGCTTTCATCGACGGCCCCGGTGCGGCCCGGACGGCCCCGGGCCCGCTCAGAGGAGGGCCAGGCGGTAACCGGCCCCGCGCACGGTCACGATGCGCTCCGCGCCGAGCTTGGTGCGCAGGTGCCGGACGTAGACGTCGACCACGTTGGACGATCCGGCGAAGTCGTAGCCCCAGACCTTGGTCAGCAGCTGGTCGCGGGTGAGCACCCGGCCCGGGTTCTCGAGGAAGGCCCGGGCCATGGCGAACTCACGGGCGGAGAGCTCGATCTCCCGGCCCTCGACCACCGCGCACCGCGTGTCCAGGTCCAGGGCCAGGCCCCCGTAGCTCAGCCGCTCCGGGGCGGGCCGGTCCGCGGGACGGTCCCGCAGCCGGGCCCGGACGCGGGCGAGCAGCTCCTGGAAGCGGAACGGTTTGGTGAGGTAGTCGTCGGCCCCCTGGTCCAGGCCCGTCACCGTGTCCGCCACGGAGTCGCGGGCCGTGCACATGATCACCGGCAGCGAGCTGCCCATGGCGCGCAGCGCCGAGAGCACGGTGAACCCGTCCATGCCGGGCAGGCCGACGTCGAGGACGAGGAGGTCGAACTCCCCCGTGCTGGCGTAGTCGAGGGCGCTGCGCCCGTCCTCCACCACGGTGGTGGTGTAGCCGGCGGCGCGCAGGCCCTTCTGGACGAAGCGGGAGATCCGTTCCTCGTCCTCGGCGATGAGGATGCTCACCACCGGGTGCCCCTAGGCCCTGAGGCCGGCTCGCGCCGGCGGGGAGGTGTCCGCGGAGGGGGCGCCCGTGGAGGAGCCCGCGGCGGGGGCCGCAGGGGCGGCGGGGGCGGCGGGCCGGGAGTCGGGCAGCCGGAGGGTGAAGGTGGCTCCCTGCCCGGGGCTCGAGCGCAGGGTCACGGTGCCGCCGTGGCCCTGGGCGATGGCCGCGACGATGGCGAGGCCGAGCCCGGAGCCCTCCACGGTGCGCCCGGACTCGGCGCGGCCGAAGCGCTCGAAGATCCGCTGCTGGTCCTCCGGCGCCACGCCCACGCCGGTGTCCCGGACCCACACCTCGAGGTGCCGCCCTGGTGTGCCGGTGCCGGGGCCGGCCGGTTCCGGCGCCCAGGCCGCTCCGAGGGCCACGGACTCCCCCGGGCCGGTGAACTTGACCGCGTTGGCCGCGAGCTGGACCACGGCCTGGGTCAGCCGCTGCCCGTCGGCCAGGATCCGCCCCTCGGCCCGGGACTCCAGGATCCACCGCCGGTCGCCCAGTGCGCGCAGCCGCTCGAGGGTCCGCTCCAGCCACACGGGCACGTCGAGGGTGCCGGGGAGGATGAAGTCCGTCCGCTGGGCCGTGGCCAGCAGGAGCAGGTCCTCCACGAGCCGGTTCATCCGCTCGATCTCGTCCAGCAGGAGCGCCCGGGTCTCCTCCACGTCCGCCGGGTCCTGCTCGTCCATCAGCTCGAGGTTGCCGTGCAGGATCGTCAGCGGGGTGCGCAGCTCGTGGGCGGCGTCGTCGAGGAACTGGCGCTGCTGGACGAAGGCCGCCTCGATCCGGTCGAGCATGCCGTTGAAGTTCTCGGCGAGCCGGCCCACGTCCGAGTCGTTCTGCGCCACGGGCACGCGCTGTCCGAGGTCGTCGGGGCTGATCTGCGCGGTGGCCCGGCGCAGCCGGGTGATCGGGGCGGTGACCCGCCCGACCAGGACGTAGGCCACCAGGCCGGTGACGCCCACGGTGAGGGCGGAGACGCCGAGGTAGCGCCACAGCGAGTCGAGGATGATCGCCCGCTGGGCCCCCATGTCGACGCCCACCACGAGGTAGCCCTGGCGGGGGTCCGCGTCGAGGAGCACCGAGATGACGCCCAGGCGCAGCTGCCGCCCGTTCTGCTCGACGTCGAAGACCACGGTCTGCCCCGGGAGGGCGTGGTCGGCGACCGCGGCGAGCGTGCCGGGGTCGTCGAGCTCGAACCGGGACCGGTCCGCGTGCTCGAAGACCGGCTCCCCGTCGATCACCGCCAGCACGCTCTCGTACTGGCCCGGGACCGTGGTGGTCATGAAGGAGTAGAAGAGCCGGCGGAGGTCGGTGAACCGTTCCTCGGAGCGGGCGTCGAGGTCGTCGGAGAGGGGCGCCCCCGGTCGCAGGGGGCCGCGCTCGGCCAGCCTCTGCAGCTCCCCGGCCTCCTGGACCAGCTCGCGCTGCACCGACTCGTCGAGGTCCACGAGCCGCAGGTAGTGGGTCAGTCCGCCGACCGCGAGCAGCGCCACGGTCAGGACGGCCAGGGTCGTGGCGAGCACCCTGGTGCGGACGGAACGCAGCTCCGTCCGCAGCCTCCCCCAGCGCGCGACCGCCATGCGCGGAAGTCTAGCCCCGGGAGCTGGGAAGAGGGTGGGCCGTCCGGCCCACCCTCACCCGGCGGCACCGGGGTGCCGCCGTCCGGCTCAGTAGTTCTTGTGGCGCGGCTTGCGGTGCGGCCGGTCGCCGTCGCGCTCCCCGGCCGAGTACCCGGGCTTGCGCCCCTGGTAGCCGCCGCGGGACTCCCCGCCCCGGGGGCCGCCGCGGCGGGGGCGGTCCTGGTAGGAGGAGGTGCTCCGCGGCCGGGCCCGGCCGCCGGCGCCCGGGCCGCGGTCGGCCTCGAGCTGGATGAGCTCGCCGTTGATGCGGGTGCGGGAGAGCCGGTCCAGGGTGGAGGCGGGCAGGTTCTCCGGCAGGCCCACGAGGGTGTGCGTGGAGCGGATGTCGATCGCCCCGATCTGCTCGCCGCTCAGGCCGCCCTCGTTGGTGAGCGCGCCCACCACGGAGCCCGGGGACACGCGGTGGCGGTGGCCCACGGCCAGCCGGTACGTGGCCATGCCCTTCTCGGTGCGCGGCTCGCGCCGCGGCCGGTCGTCGCCGTCCCGGCCCGGGCGCTCGCGGTCCCGGCTGCGCTGCGGCGGCTCGGGCAGCTCCTCCACGAAGAAGGGCCGCCCGTCCTGGGCCATCAGGGCGATCGCGGCGGCGATCTCCACGGCGTCGACGTCGTGCTCGGCCTGGTACTGCTCGACGAGCTCGCGGAACTGGCCGAGGTCCTCGGACTCCATGGTGTCCGTGATCTGCTGGGCGAACTTGTCCTTGCGGGTGCGGTTGACGTCCTCGGTGGAGGGCATGCGCATGAGCTCCACCGGCTGGCGGGTGGCCTTCTCGATGGCCCGCAGCAGGTACTTCTCCCGCGGGGTCATGAACAGGATCGCCTCGCCGGAGCGCCCGGCGCGGCCGGTGCGGCCGATCCGGTGCACGTAGGACTCGGTGTCGTGGGGGATGTCGTAGTTGACCACGAGGGAGATGCGCTCGACGTCGAGGCCGCGGGCGGCGACGTCCGTGGCCACGAGGATGTCGATCTTGCCCTCGCGCAGGGCTTCCACGGTGCGCTCGCGCATGTTCTGCGGGATGTCGCCGTTGATGGCGGCGGCGGCGTAGCCGCGGGCCTTGAGCCGGTCGGCGACCTCCTCGGTGGCGGCCTTGGTGCGCACGAAGACGATGACGCCGTCGTAGTCCCCGACCTCGAGGATGCGGGTCATGGCCTCCATCTTGTGCGAGCCCATGACCTGCAGGTAGCGCTGCCGGGTGTTGGTGCCCGTGGTGGTCTTGCCCTTGACCGCGATCTCCTGCGGGTCGCGCAGGTACTGCTTGGCGATCTTGCGGATGGCCGGGGGCATGGTCGCGGAGAACAGCGCGACCTGCTTCTCGACCGGCGTCTGGGACAGGATCTCCTCGACGTCCTCCGCGAAGCCCATCCGCAGCATCTCGTCGGCCTCGTCGAGGACCACGTACTGCAGGTGGGACAGGTCCAGGGAGCCCTTCTTGAGGTGGTCGATCACGCGGCCGGGCGTGCCGACGACCACCTGGGCGCCGCGGCGCAGACCGGCCAGCTGCGGGCCGTAGGGGGAGCCGCCGTAGACCGGCAGGACGGTGAAGTCCTCGAGGTGGCCGGCGTAGGAGGAGAACGCCTCGCCGACCTGGAGGGCGAGCTCGCGGGTCGGGGCGAGCACGAGCACCTGGGTGTCGCGGGAGACGCCGTTGACGTCGGAGAGCTCGGCGAGCCGGGACAGGGCGGGCACCGCGAAGGCCGCGGTCTTGCCGGTGCCGGTCTGGGCGAGGCCCACGACGTCCTTGCCCGCCAGCAGCGCCGGGATGGTCGCGGCCTGGATGGGGGTGGGGTTCTCGTAGCCGACCTCGTCGAGGGTGGCGAGCACGCGGGGGTCGATGCCCAGCTCGGCGAAGGTGGTGGTGCGCTCCTCGGCGGTGCCGGGCGCGGTGGAGGTGTCGGTGGTCATGGGGCGGTGCCTCGTTCTGTGCGGGTGGCGGCCCGGGAGCATTCCCAGGGGCGTCGGCCACGGTCGTGGTGTCCGGACGTCCCTGCCAACCACTTGGAGCCCCGCGCGGGGCGGGAGCGTCGGACTCGGCGCGGACGGGCCGCGGCCGAACACGATGCGCGTCATGGCATCGCGTTGCACGAGAAAGTGAGGGAGTGACCGGATTCGGTCCGACCACTCTATCGCACCCGGCGGCCCGTTCAGTCCCGGCGCCGCACGAGCACCAGGTGGTCCTCGTCACGCACCACCGTGTACTGGGACCCGTAGCGCTCCCGGGCGTAGCCGGCGACGTCCCCGGGCGGGCTCCCGCCCCACGTGGCGCCGAGCCGGTCGACCACCACGTACTCCGGGGCGGGGTCGCCCTCGGTGCCCAGCCAGTGCACCTCGGCGCGGGGGACGAGGTGGTGGATCAGCGTCAGGTCCGTGGCCACGCTCGCCCCACGGGGGACGGCGGCGAGGACCGCCTCCTTGGCGGGTGCGCGGGGGTCCGGCCGGTACGCGGCCGGGTCGGCGAGATCGGCCAGCGGCCGGCCGGGAAGCAGCAGCAGCGCCACCGCCAGGGCCAGGGCCGGTGCGGCGCGGGCGAGCCGGTGCAGCCGCCCGTGCCGCAGGCGCAGCACGGCGTCGAGCAGGGCGAGCAGGACCACGGGCATGAGCACCGCGCTGTAGTGCCACCCCGTGCCCCAGTAGCCGTGGTTCGGGGAGAGCATCCGCCACGCCAGCGTGGGCAGGGCCACGAGCGCCAGCGGCGAGCGCAGCGCGAGCACCACCCCGGTGGCCAGCAGCGCCAGCCAGGTCAGCGCCTTCTGCCCCGGCACCACGAGGGAGACCAGCGCCGCCACGGGGTCGGCCGCCGCGGCGGCGAGGTCCAGCCGGTCGGCGTAGGCGAACCGGCCGTCCGGGCTGAGCGCGGGCAGCACCACGGCGATCGCCAGGACGGAGCAGGCGAGCCCCCACACGGCGAGGCCCAGACCGAGCAGCACCGGGCCGCGGTCCCCGTCCGCCTCCCGGTGTGCCCGCCAGGCGAGCACGAGGCCGAGCACCGCCACGGTGACGCCGAGGTCCTCCTTGACGAGGGCGACGGGCGCGGCCCACAGCGCGGCCGGCGTCCAGCGCCGCTCCACCAGGCAGCCCAGGGCGAGCACGAGCAGCGGGAGGGCGAAGGCGACCTCGTGGAACTGCACCGCCACGGCGGCCTGCAGCCCGAAGCTCAGCCCGTAGGCCAGCCCCAGGGCCGCACCCGGCGCCGGACCGAGACCGCGGACCGCGAAGCCGGTCAGCGCCGCGGCGGAGACGGCCACGAGCACGTCCTGGAGCACCAGCAGGGTCAGCGCGGAGGGGAACAGGGCGTAGAGCGGGCCCAGCAGGACGAGGATCGGGTGGAAGTGGTCGCCCAGCAGGTTGGCGCCGTGCCCCTTGAGGTGCACGACCGGCCCGTGCCCGCCCGCGTAGGACTTGGCCAGCTGGGTGAAGATCCCCAGGTCCCAGGACGGGACCTCCCAGCGGTGCCACTGCAGCAGGGACCACCACACGTACAGGACGAGCACCAGCGCCCCCACGCCCAGGGGCACCAGCCGCGCCCGCCCGGTGAGGGGTGCGGGCGGCGGGGCCGGGGCTGCGGGGCGCCGGAGCGCGGTGGCGGGCATGGCCTCCTCGGTGGCTGGGCGGCCCGCCCGGACCGGCGCGGCGCCGTCGGACAGGACTGCCATCATGGTCTCATGACCGCCACCGCTCCCCCGTCCGCCGGCCCCCGCCCGGCCCGGCCCGCGGACGCCGAGCTGGTGTGGGACCCCGAGGGCGCCCTGCACCTGGGGCAGACCCTCGGGGTGCTCTCGCACGGGGCCGGCGATCCGCTGGTCCGGGTGACGGCGTCCGACTGCGTGTGGGTCACCGCCCGCACGGCGGCGGGACCCGTGGCGGCGCGGTTCTCCCGCGCCGGGGCGGGCCGGCCGCTGCAGCGGCCCGTGCTGGTGCGCGCCTGGGGTCCCGGGGCGGCGGAGTTCCTCGCGGAGGCCCCGCGGTGGGCCGGGGCGGAGGACTCCTGGGCGGAGTTCGAGGCCTCGGAGGCCTTCCGCGCCCTGCCGCACCGGCTGGCCGCGGCGCGTCACCACCACCCGGGCCTGCGGCTGCCCTCGACCGGGCGGCTGCTGGACCGGGCGGTGCTGTCGGTGCTGGAGCAGCGCGTGACCGTGCGCGAGGCCGTGGCCGCGCACCGCCGGCTCGTCCGCCGCCACGGCGAACCCCCTCCGGGGCCGGCCCCCGAGGGGATGCGCATCCCCCCGGCCGCCGAGGCGTGGCGGTCGGTGCCCTCGTGGGAGTGGCACCGGGCCGGGGTCGACGGCGCGCGGGCCGCCACCGTCCGGCGCGTGGCCGAGCGGGCCCCGGCCCTGGAGCGCCTGGGCCGCGGCCCGCTGGACGCCGGCCTGCACCGGGCCCTGCGCTCGATCCCGGGCCTGGGCCCGTGGACGGCCGCGGAGATCCTTCAGTGCACGCACGGGGACCCCGACTCGGTCAGCGTCTTCGACTTCCACCTCGCGGACACCGTGTGCTGGTTCTTCGACCGCCGTCCCGGTGACGACCGGCGGATGCTCGAGCTGCTCGAGCCGTGGCGGGGAGACCGGCAGCGGGTCGTGCGCCTGCTGCGGGCCTCGGGCTTCCGCAAGCCCTCGTTCGCCCCGCGGCTGCACCCGGAGGACCACCGGCACCGGTGACGCCCGGTGAGGACATCCTGTCCTTCCTGGCAGGACGGCGCCGCCGGGCGTTCAATGGAGCCATGACGACCGAACACGTGATCGACGAGCCGCACGGCGCGGGCTACACCGAGCGGATGAACAAGCTGCGGGCCGGGGTGCTGGGCGCCAACGACGGCATCGTCTCGGTGGCCGCGGTCGTGGTGGGCGTGGCCGGCGCCACGACGAGCACCAGCGCGATCGTCCTGGCCGGGGGCGCCGCCCTGGTCGGCGGCGCCCTGTCCATGGCCCAGGGCGAGTACGTGTCCGTGTCCAGCCAGGCGGACTCCCACCGGGCCCTCATCGAGAAGGAGAAGCAGGAGCTGCTCGACATGCCCGAGGCCGAGCTCCGCGAGCTCGCCGAGATCTACCGGGCCAAGGGCCTGTCCGTCGGCACGGCCCAACAGGTGGCGCAGGAGCTCACCGAGCACGACGCCCTGGCCGCGCACCTGGACGCGGAGCTCAACATCGACCAGGAGGACATCGTCAGCCCGTGGGGCGCGGCGGTCGCCTCGGCGCTGTCCTTCCTCGTCGGGGCGATGCTGCCCATGCTGGCGATCCTCCTGCCGCCGGAGGCCTGGCGGATCCCGGTCACCTTCGCCGCCGTGCTCGCCGCCCTGGCCGTCACCGGCTGGCTGGGCGCCCAGCTCGGCGGCACCCCGCAGCGCGGCCGCGCGGTGGTGCGCGTGGTGGTCGGCGGGGCGCTGGCCCTGGTGGCCACCTTCGCGCTCGGCTCGCTGTTCGGCGTCGCCGGCGTCGCCTGACCCACGCGTCCCGGGCTCGCGTCCCGCCCACGACGACGCCGGGCCCCGCCTCCGAGGAGGCGGGGCCCGG
>NZ_LDNX01000104.1:0-15658 GCF_001027955.1 Kocuria sp. SM24M-10
GCGGCGATGACCGCGGCGAGCGCCGGAGCCGCCGGGAGGCGGCCCCGGCAACGGGCGAGCGGCGCGGGGAGGCCCGGGAGACCGCCCGGGAGACCTCGGTGGAGCGCACCTCCGACGGCACCACCCGCCGGCGCCGGCGCCGCCGCGGCGGCCAGGGCGGCGGCGAGGCCCAGCGGGCGCAGAGCGGCACCGCCGCCGAGTGATCCCCTTCGTCTTCGACGCCGAGGGCCCCGACGCGGTGGTCGCCGCGGAGAACCTGGATCTCCTGCGGCGGCTGCCCGGCGGGGCCTTCCGCATGATCTACGTGGACCCGCCCTTCAACACGGGCCGCACCCAGCGCCGGCGCGCCGCCAGCATGACCCCCGCGGCGGACGGGGAGGGCGACCGGACCGGCTTCGCCGGGCGCTCGTACACGACGGTGCTGGGCGCGCTGCGCAGCTACGACGACGCGTTCGCCGACTACTGGGGCTTCCTGGAGCCGCGGCTGCGGGAGGCGTGGCGGGTGCTGGCCGACGACGGGACGCTCTACCTGCACCTGGACTACCGGGAGGTGCACTACGCCAAGGTCATGCTGGACGCGATCTTCGGTCGGGAGTGCTTCCTCAACGAGATCATCTGGGCCTACGACTACGGCGGGCGCTCCCGCCGCCGGTGGCCGGCCAAGCACGACAACGTCCTGGTCTACGTCAAGGACCCGGAGCGCTACCTGTTCGACAGCACCGAGGTGGACCGGGAGCCCTACATGGCCCCGGGGCTGGTGACCCCCGAGAAGGTGGAGCGGGGGAAGCTGCCCACGGACGTGTGGTGGCACACCATCGTCTCCCCCACCGGGCGGGAGAAGACCGGCTACCCCACCCAGAAACCGGTGGGCCTGGTGCGGCGGATGGTCGCGGCCAGCTCCGCGCGCGGGGACTGGGTGCTGGACTTCTTCGCCGGCTCCGGGACCCTCGGGGCCGCCGCCCAGCAGCTGGGCCGGCGGTTCGTGTGCGTGGACCGCAACCCGCAGGCGGTCGAGGTGATGCGCGAGCGCCTGCCGCACGCCGCCGTGCGCAGCTGAGCCGGCCGGCTCAGGGGTACCGGACCACCACGCCGGAGGTGGCCTGCTCCTCGATCCGCACGAGCGACTGCACCGACGTCAGGTTCTCCCCGAGGCGGTTGGGCTTGCCGGTGCCGTGGTAGTCGCTCGAGCCCGTCACCAGCAGGTCGTGCTCGGAGGCCATCTGCACCAGGCGCGCCCGGGCGTCGTCGGGGTTGTCCCGGTGGGCGACCTCCAGCCCGGCCAGGCCGGCGTCGATCATGGCCTCGAAGACCTCGGGGCCGACCACCCGGCCCCGGGCGGCCGCCAGCGGGTGCGCGAACACCGGGACCCCGCCGGCGGCGCGCACCAGGTGCACCGCCCGCACCGGGTCCGGGGCGTAGTGCGGGACGTAGTAGCGGGAGCGGCTGTGCAGCACCGAGGCGAAGGCGGCGCTGCGGTCCTCCACGACCCCGGCGGTGACCAGGGCGTCGGCGATGTGCGGGCGGCCCACCGTGGCGTCCTCGTGGACGTGGTCCAGGACCACGTCCCAGTCGATGGGGTAGTCCTCGGAGAGCAGCTCGACCATGCGCTGGGCGCGGGTGCGCCGGGAGCCGCGGGAGGACTCGACCTCGGCGAGCAGCGCGGGGTCCGCGGGATCGTGCAGATAGCTCAGCAGGTGCACGGAGATTCCGGTGCCCGTGGTGCAGGAGATCTCCATGCCGGGCACGAACGCGACCCCGAGGGCCACCGCCGCGTCCCCGGCCTCCTGCCACCCGGACGTGGTGTCGTGGTCGGTCAGCGCGAACACGTCCAGCCCCGCCGCGTGGGCGGCGCGGGCGACGTCCGCCGGACGCTCCGTGCCGTCGGATTCCGCCGAGTGGGTGTGCAGGTCGATCTTCACCCCCTCCACGATACCGGTCCCGGCGGGGACGGCCCGCGGTCCGCCGTGGCACGATGAGACGGACGAGACGAGGAAAGGAACCATGACAGAGCACAGCAGCACACCCCAGCACGCCGACCAGCCGCTCTCCGACCGGGTCGAGAACCGGTCGCAGCGGCCGGACTCCCCCGCCTTCCAGCAGTTCATGGCCTCCCAGTGGGCCGACCCGGAGCCGGCCGGGAGCCGGCGGGAGCCGGTGGCCGACTTCGCGGCCCGGCGCCGCCGGCGGATCTCCGAGCGGTTCCCGGGCGAGCGGCTCGTGCTGCCCGCCGGGCCGCTGGAGGTCCGCTCCAACGACACGGACTACCGCTTCCGCCCGCACTCCGCCTTCGCCCACCTCACGGGCCTGGGCGTGGACCACGAGCCGGACGCCGTCCTGGTGCTCGAGCCCGTGGAGGAGGGCCGCGGCGACGACGGCGGCGGGCACGAGGCCACCCTGTACTTCCACCCCATGGCCGGCCGCGACTCCAAGGAGTTCTACGCGGACGCCAAGAACGGCGAGTTCTGGGTGGGGCCCCGCCCCACCCTGGAGGAGCTGGGCACCGCCTACGGGCTGCGCACCCGGGACCTGGGCGGGCTCGAGGACGCCATCACCAAGAACGCGGGGCCGGCGGCCCTGGGCGGGGTGCGGATCCGCCTGGTGCGCGAGGTCGACCTCAACGTCGACGCCCTGGTCGACACCTCGCGGATCAACACCGGGGTGGAGCTGGAGAGCTCGGACGCCCTCGACGGCGAGCTCACCGAGGCGCTCTCCGAGCTGCGCCTGGTCAAGGACGAGCACGAGGTCGAGCAGCTGCGCGAGGCCGTGCACGCGACGATCGCCGGCTTCACCGACATCGTCCACGTGCTCCCCGCCGCCGCCGGCCACCGCCACCGCGGCGAGCGCATGGTCGAGGGCGCGTTCTTCGCCCGCGCCCGGACGGAGGGCAACGACCTCGGCTACGACACCATCGCGGCGTGCGGCAACAACGCCACCGTCCTGCACTGGATCCGCAACACCGGCCGGGTGATCCCCGGGGAGCTCATCCTGGTGGACGCGGGCGTGGAGGCCGATTCGCTCTACACCGCCGACATCACCCGCACCCTCCCGGTGAACGGGCGCTACACCGACGTCCAGCGGCGGATCTACCAGGCGGTCCTCGACGCCGCCGACGCCGCCTTCGACGCGGCGGTGCCGGGCAACCGCTTCCGCGACGTGCACGCCGCGGCCATGGAGGTGCTCGCCCGCCGGCTGGAGAGCTGGGGGCTGCTCCCCGTGTCCGCGGAGGTCTCGCTGTCCGCGGAGGGCCAGCACCACCGGCGCTGGATGCCCCACGGCACCAGCCACCACCTGGGCCTGGACGTGCACGACTGCGCGCAGGCCAAGCGGGAGCTGTACGTGGACGGGGTGATCGAGCCGGGGATGGTCTTCACGATCGAGCCCGGCCTCTACTTCAAGGCCGAGGACCTCGCCGTGCCGGAGGAGTACCGGGGCATCGGCGTGCGGATCGAGGACGACGTCCTGATCACCGAGGACGGCAACGTCAACCTCTCCTCGGGGCTGCCGCGCACCCCGGACGAGGTGGAGGCCTGGATGACGGGCCTGTGGCACGCCCGGGAGGGCGTCGACCCGAGCTGAGAGCCGCCGCCCACCGGCGGGAGGACGGGCCTGCCCCGCAGGAGGCCGCGCCTGACGGGCGGGCCGTCCCGCCCGTCAGCGGGAGGCGTCGGCCGAGGTGCTCCCGCCGGCGGACGGCTCACCCGGGCCGTCCTCCGGGCCCTTCTCCGGGGCGGCACCGTGCTCGGCCGGCCCGGCGTCGCGGCGGGCCGGCTCCCCGGCCGGGAGACGGATGCCGTACTGCGGCCGCCCGTCGGGGAGGTCCTCGAACCCGGCGGAGCGCCCGGGCACCGGCTCCTCGGGCCGCTGCCCGGGGGCAGGCCCCGCGGGGCCCTGTTGCCCGGGGCCCTGCTGCCCGGGCGTCTGGGGCCCGGCCCCCTGACCGGTCGGGGCGCCGTAGGCCGGGCGCTGCCACGGGGCCCCCGGTCCCGGCGGCTGCTGGCCGTGTGCAGGCCCCTGGCCGTGCACGGGGCCCCCCTGGCCGTGCGCGGGGGCCTGCGCGGGACCGGGCCGGGAGGACCCGCCGAGCGGCAGGCTCTGCAGCCCGCGCAGCCCCTGCAGCACCTGCCGGGCGCGCTGGGCCACCTCCGGGGCGGCCACGACGTCGTAGGAGGTGGCGACGATCTGGTTGGTGGAGGTGAAGTCCCGCTTGCCGCGCTGCATCGCGTAGGTCACCGTGGCCAGCAGCATCCAGAACGCCCCGCCGAGCAGCACCGACACCAGCAGGGAGGACACCCACTCGCCGCCGCCGAGCAGGGAGAGGATCATCCCGAGGAAGGCGCCGAAGACCATGCCGTTGAGCGCGCCCTGGCCGGCGACCTTCGGATAGCTCAGCCGGCCGGTGACCTGCTCCACGGACTTCAGGTCGTTGCCGACGATCGCGATCCGGTCCACCTCGAACTGCTCGTCCGCGAGGTGGTCCACGGCCTTCTGGGCGTCGGCGTAGGTGCCGTAGCGGCCGATCACCTCCCCGCGGGGCAGGCCGCGGACGGCGGGGCTGGCGGGGGGCAGGGACCGTGGCGTGCTCATGGCCCCATTCTCCCCCATGCCCGGCTCCTTCCGGGTCCTCCCCCGGCCGGACCGGGCCCCTCGGGCCGATGGGTAGTCTTGTACGGTGAGCAGCAACATCGACAAGATCTTCATCGCGCGCCTGATCGGCCTCGACGTGTTCGACCCCCTGGGGGACCGTCTGGGGCGGCTGCGCGATGTCGTCGTGCTGATGCGCGGGAGCTCCCGGTACGGGCGCTCCTCCCGCCGCCCGCTCGTGGTGGGGCTCGTGGTGGAGGTCCTCGGCAAGAAGCGCGTGTTCGTGCCCATGACCCGGGTGACCAGCATCGACGCGGAGAAGATCATCAGCACCGGGCTCGTCAACCTGCGCCGCTTCGAGCAGCGCGGCGCGGAGACCCTGGCCATCGGCGAGGTCTTCGACCGCACCGTGGTGCTGCGCGACGGCTCCGGTGAGGCCACCATCGAGGACATGGCCATGGAGCGCAAGCGCAACACCGGGGACTGGCTGATCACCCAGCTCTTCGTCCGGCGCACCGGCACCGGCGGCGGCCTGATGCGCCGGCGCAACGAGACGCTGATCATCGACTGGGAGGACGCCGGGGACCCCTCCGCCGCGGGCCACCAGCCGGCCACCCAGTGGGTCGCCACCCACGAGGAGCAGCAGCCCGCCGACCTCGCCGACGAGATCCACGACATGTCGGCCAAGCGCAAGCTCGAGATCGCGCACGAGCTGCAGGACGACCGGCTCGCCGACGTCCTCGAGGAGCTCCCGGAGGAGGACCAGGTCTACATCCTCACCAACATGGCGCGGGACCGCGCGGCCACGGTGCTCGAGGAGATGGAGCCCGACGACGCCGCCGACCTGCTCAACGAGCTGCCCGACGCCCAGGCCGAGGAGCTGCTGGCCCTCATGCAGCCCGAGGACGCCGAGGACGTCCGGCGCCTGCTGGAGTACGAGGAGGGCACGGCCGGCTCGCTGATGACCCCCGTGCCGATCATCCTGCCGCCGGAGGCCACGGTCGCCGAGGCCCTCGCGCACATCCGGCAGGAGGAGCTCAGCCCCGCGGTCGCGGCGGCCGTGATCGTCTCCCGGCCGCCGCTGGAGACGCCCACCGGCAAGTACCTCGGCATGGTGCACACCCAGAAGCTGCTGCGCTACCCGCCGCCCGAGGCCGTGGGCAACCTCATCGACCGCTCGCTCGAGCCGGTCTCCGACCTCGCCTCGCTGCAGGACGTCGCCCGCGAGCTGGCGACCTACGACCTGACCATCATCCCCGTGGTCAACGACCACGACCGGGTGGTCGGGGCGATCACGATCGACGACGTCCTCGACGCCCTGCTGCCCGAGGACTGGCGCACCGCCGACGACGGCACCCCGATCCGGAAGGTGGGCAAGCGATATGAGTGAGCGGGAGGCCCGGCGCGCCCGCGTCAACGCCCTGGACCAGCCCCGGGAGCACCGCCCCGGGCTGCTGGACCGGTTCCGGCCGAACCCGGACGCGTTCGGCAAGTGGACGGAGGGCTTCGCCCGCTTCATGGGCACGCCCCAGTTCCTGTTCTGGATGACCGTGCTGGTGACGGTGTGGCTGGGCTGGAACACCCTCGCCCCGCTGGAGCTGCAGTTCGACTCCCGGGCCCTGAACTTCACCCTGCTGACGCTGATGCTCTCCCTGCAGGCCTCCTACGCCGCGCCGCTGCTGCTGCTGGCGCAGAACCGGCAGGACGACCGGGACCGGGTGACCCAGGAGGAGGACCGGCGCCGCGCGCAGCAGAACCTCGCCGACACCGAGTACCTGACCCGGGAGATCGCGTCGCTGCGGATCGCGCTGCGCGAGGTCGCCACCCGCGACTTCGTGCGCTCCGAGCTGCGCTCGGTGCTCGAGGACCTCCTCGAGGCGCAGGAGGAGGCGCCGGACGCCGACGAGCCGTCCGCCCACCCGCGGAAGAGCCCCCGCCGCCGGAGCAGGAGCCTCGACCGCCCCGCCGCCCCCGAGACCAGAGGAATCCCGCGTGTCTGACCCCCGTGCCGACGACGTCCTGGCCCCCGAGGCCCTGAACCCCGCACTCCGTGCGGCGCTGGACCGCGTGCTCGACCCGGAGCTGCGCCGGCCCGTGACCGAGCTCGGGATGATCCGCTCCGCCGCCCTCGACGACGCCGGCCGCGCCGCGGTGCACGTGCTGCTGACGATCAGCGGCTGCCCCCTGCGCTCGACCATCGAGCACGACGTCCGGGAGGCCGTCTCGACCGTGGCGGGGGTGCGCTCCGTGACCGTGGAGGTCGGGGTGATGACGCCCGAGCAGCGCTCCGCGCTCAAGGAGCGGGTGGGCCACACCCGGACCGTGCCCTTCAACGACCCGTCCTCCCTGACCCGGGTGCACGCCGTGACCAGCGGCAAGGGCGGGGTCGGCAAGTCGACCGTCACCGTGAACCTCGCCGCCGCGCTGGCCGCCCGGGGCCGGTCCGTGGGGATCGTGGACGCGGACGTCCACGGCTTCTCCGTCCCGGGCCTGCTGGGCATCGACCGGTCCCCCACCCAGGTGGGGGACATGATCCTGCCCCCGGTGGTGGAGGTCCCCGAGGCGGCCCGGCAGGACACCGGCCGCGCCGGGGTGCTCAAGGTCATCTCGATCGGGATGTTCGTGGACCCGGACCAGCCGGTCGCCTGGCGCGGGCCGATGCTGCACCGGGCGGTCGAGCAGTTCCTCACGGACGTGCACTTCGGGGACCTGGACCACCTCTTCCTCGACCTCCCGCCGGGCACCGGGGACGTCGCGATCTCCGTGGCCCAACTGCTGCCCACCGCCGAGGTGCTGGTCGTCTCCACCCCCCAGCAGGCCGCGGTCGAGGTCGCCGAGCGCTCCGGGGCGCTGGCCGTGCAGACCGGGCAGACGGTGGCCGGGGTGGTCGAGAACATGGCCGGCATGCCCATGCCGGACGGCAGCGTGCTCGAGCTCTTCGGGGCCGGCGGCGGCGCCCGGATCGCGGAGTCGCTGACCCGCCGGCTCGGCTACGAGGTGCCGCTGCTCGGGGGCGTGCCCCTCGACGTCGCCCTCCGGGAGGGCGGGGACGCGGGCCGGCCGGTGGTGTGGTCGGCCCCGGACTCCCCTGCGGCGGCGGCGCTGCGCTCGGTGGCCGACGTGCTGGGCTCCCGGCCGCTCGGGCTGGCCGGCCGGCCGCTGGGCCTCGGCCCCCGCTGACGGGGCCGCTGACCGGTTCCCACCGGGCGGTCACCGTCGCCCGGTCCTCGGGGACGGGCGGCTCAGGTCGCCTCGGTGTCGAAGGGGGCGGGCTCCCCGGGGGCCAGCCGGGTCAGCGAGGACCGGGGGCGCTGCGGGGCGGGGCGGACCGGCTCGTCGTCCTCCAGCAGCGCCTGGCGCACGATGGTGCGGGGGTCGTACTGGCGGGGATCCAGCCGGCGCCAGTCGACGTCGGCGATCTCGGGCCCCAGGGTCTCCTTGAGCTCCTCCGTGGCACCGGTGGCGTAGCGCTTGGCCGCCTTGACGAGCTCCTTGAGCTTCTCCGCGTACTCCGGCAGCCGCTCCGGCCCGATGATGAACAGGGCAAGGAGCACCAGGATGATCGCTTCGCCGCCGTTGATGCCGAGCACAGGATGACATTTTACCAGCCGGGAGGAGCCGGACGGGTCAGCCGAAGATCCTGCGCAGGCCGGCGGCCACCGTCTCGGCGACGCCGGGGTCCTTCGCGACCGGCTCCGCCACCCGGCTGAGCTCGTCGGCCAGCACGTGGTGGACGGTGCGGGCCATCGAGGAAGGTCCGCTGCCCCCGGTGACGGTGTACACCACGTCCTCGCCCACCAGCACCACCCGCCACGGCGGACCGGCGTCGAGCCAGAGCGGGACGCCCTCGACCGGGGAGGGCCGGAGCCCCTCGGCGCTCACGGGCAGCCCGGTGATCCCGTCCATGGGATTTCCCCGGTCGACCCGGCCGCGCTGCTCGACCACGACGACGAGCTCCTCCCCGCGCTGCAGCCGCACCTCCACGACCGGGTGGCCGGAACGGGTGTCGCGGGCCATGGAGAGCACCTGGTAGCCGTCCGAGGCGAGGGTGGGCAGCGTCCAGCCCTCCGCGCGCCAGCGGTCCGCGGACGCCTCGTCCGCGTGCACGACCCCGCCGGTGCCGTGCCACGCCGAGACCGGGGCCTGCTCCGCGGCGCCCGTGGACGCCGCGGACTCCGCCACGACGGTGCGCCCGACCGCGTAGCCCGAGCCCAGCAGCAGGGTGAGCACGGCGCTGACGGTCGCAGCGGCCACCGGCACCGCGTTGCTGCGGGGACGGGACGGCACCGGGCCGGGGCGGTCCGGGCGGGGCATCGGGCCTCCTTCGTGCGGGCGCTGGTGGGCGGGGCCGGGCGCGGGGCGCGGCGTCGGTCCCATGATCGGCGGGCAAGCTGGACGCGGACTGGACGATGGCCGGGCGCGGGGACCCAGCCGGTAGGATGACGCGCATTGACCACAGCGACGAAGGGCGGAACATGGGCGCGGACAAGACGACGAGCTGGTCGTACGCCGAGGCGTTCGCCGTGGAGGACGAGCTCGCCTACCGCGCCCGGGAGCGGTCCCTCGCCCTGCGCATCCCGCCGGTCACCCCGGGCACGGCCGCCGCCCTGACGGTGCTCGCCGCGTCGGCGCGGCCCGCCACCGTCGTGGAGGTGGGCACGGGGGCGGGGGTCTCCGGGCTCGCGCTGCTGCGCGGGCTGCCGGCCACGTCCGTGCTGACGACCATCGACACCGACATCCGGGCCCTGCGCGCGGCCCGGGACACGTTCCGGGAGGCCGGGGTGCCGACGAGCCGGACCCGCACCATCCCCGGCCGCGCCTCCCTGGTGATGCCCCGGCTCAGCGCCGGGGCCTACGACCTCGTGTTCCTCGACGCGGACTCCGAGGGGACCCTGGGCTACGCCGAGGAGGCGGTGCGGCTGCTGCGGCCGGGCGGGATGCTGGTGGTCAACGACGCCCTGCACCAGGACAAGGTGGCGCAGCCGGCCAACCGCGAGGAGAACACCCGGACCATGCGGGCCGTGCACCGGCTGTTCCGGGACGACGAGCGCTTCAGCACCGCGCTGCTGACCACCGGCTCGGGCCTGCTCCTCGCCGTCCGCCGCTGAGGCGGGCCCCCGGGACGGAGCCTCCCGTCAGCAACCGCACAGGACGGGACCGCAGCACGGCGGAGGGCCCGGCACCACGGGGTGCCGGGCCCTCCGCTGTCGCGGGCGGGACGTCACTCGGTCACGCCGGCCAGGCACTCCTTGAGCTCCGCGGCCTCGCCCGGCTTCAGCTCGACCACGAGCCGGCCGCCACCCTCGAGCGGCACGCGCATGATGAGGCTGCGCCCCTCCTTGGTGACCTCCATCGGTCCGTCACCGGTTCTCGGCTTCATGGCCGCCATGTGGGAACTCCTCTTCCTCAGTTGGTGTTGCACCCATCCTATCCGAGCCGTCACGGTGGGCCCGGACGGCACGGGACCGGGGCGGCGCGCGTCGGCGCGGCCCCGGGAACGGCTCACGGCGGGTAGTCCCCGCCCCCGGGCAGCTGCTTCCAGTGCCACAGCCAGCCCACCCAGACCAGCTGGAGCACGGCGCCGAAGAGCACGCACGCGACCCGGTAGGCGCGCGAGTCCGAGACCGCCGCCAGCGGCAGGGCGAGCGGGAACAGCGGCAGCAGCAGCCGGAAGGTGCTGGTCTGCGGGTGCAGGAACAGCAGCAGGTACACGGCGTAGCTCGCCAGCCACACCCGGGTGAGCAGGTCCAGCCGCTCGCGCACCACCCGCGAGCGCAGCACGAGGACACCGCCTGCCACCAGCAGCACCGGGGCGACGAGTCCGGCGACCGGGCCGAAGAGGTCCGTCCCGGTGTCGAACCACGGGACCACCGGCACCAGTCCTCCGCCCCGCCAGGCCGTCTCCGTCTCCGTGTACGCCGTCGGCTCCCCGGTGGCCCACCAGGCGATCGCCGGCCAGGCCAGCGCGGCGGCGCAGGACAGGACCGCGAGGGCGAACAGCCCGTCGAACGCGTCGGCCGCCCGGTGCAGCTGCCCGGCCCGGCGCCGGGCCACGGTCCGCACGAGCCAGGTGATCCCGAGGGCGGCCGCGAAGGGCACCCCCGCGGGGCGGGTCAGGCACATGACGAGCACCACCGGCGCCGCCGCGAGATGCCGGCCCCGGGACACCAGCAGCAGGGCCCCGGCCAGCAGCGCCAGGTGCAGCGACTCGGCGTAGGGCACCTGCAGCACCGGGGCCACCGGGTTGAACGCCACGAACGCCAGCCCCCACAGGGCCGTGTCCGGGGCGGCGAACCGGAGGAAGAGCCGGTGGACGAGCAGCGCCGCGCCGAATCCCGCCGCCAGGGACACCGCCGAGGCCGCGGCGTCCCAGCCGGCGCCGGTGAGTCCCGTCACCGCCCGCACGAGCAGCGGGAAGACCGGGTAGAACGCCCAGGCGTTCTCCTGGGCGCGCCCGGCCTCGTCCCGCGGCACGGACCCCGGGTAGCCCTCCCGGGCGATCCGCTCGTACCAGTCCGAGTCCCAGATGCCGGTGAACGCCAGGTAGCCCAGTGCGCCGTCCCCCCACGGGCCGGGGCCCTGCTGACGCCCCACCGTGGTGAACACGGCCCACGCCCACACCCGGGAGGCCGCCCAGACGAGCGCGGCCTGGGCCCACCAGGGGGCGGCGGCCAGGCGGGAGCTCACGCTCCCCGCGCCGGATCGGGTCCGGGGTCCCGGGCCGGCAGCTGCCGGGCGAGGCGGTCGAGCACGGCGTGCACCTCCCCGGGGTCGTAGCCGCGGCGCCGGACGGAGAAGGCGATCCGCCCGACGTCCTCCCGCGTCAGCACCTCGGGCAGCACGAGAGGGGCGTCCGGGGCGCGCTCGGGCCGGATCCCGTCCCGGGCGGGAGCGGTCCAGGCGGAGAGCCGGTCGCGGCCGAGCAGGAGGACGCCCCCGACGGTCAGCAGCAGCACCAGGCCGGTCAGCACCACGAAGATTTCGGTCATGGCACCAGGCTATGCGCCGGCCTCCGGGCGCCCGGCAGCTGCGCGGCCGCCCGGGCGCGAAACATTCCTACGGATCGGTACGCATTTAACGCGGCCGCAACGTGTTCGCCATCACACGGACGAAATCTGGGATATCTTTCCGGTATGTCACACGCCACTCCGCCGGCCGCCGCACCGTCCGCCGCCGCGCCCGGCACGGGCGAGGCCCTGGTCCGCATGTCGCACGTCAACAAGCACTTCGGGGACCTCCACGTGCTCCGGGACATCAACCTGGAGGTGCGCCGCGGCGAGGTCGTCGTGGTGATCGGCCCGTCCGGGTCCGGCAAGTCGACCCTGTGCCGCGCGATCAACCGGCTCGAGAGCATCGACGACGGCGAGATCCTCATCGACGGCAAGCAGCTGCCCGAGGAGGGCAAGGCCCTCGCCCGGCTGCGTGCGGACGTGGGCATGGTCTTCCAGTCCTTCAACCTCTTCGCCCACAAGTCGGTCCTGCAGAACGTGACCCTCGGGCCGGTCAAGGTCCGCGGCCGCTCGGCGGGCGAGGCGAAGAAGCAGGCCATGGAGCTGCTGACCCGGGTGGGCGTGGCGAACCAGGCCGAGAAGCTGCCGGCCCAGCTCTCCGGGGGCCAGCAGCAGCGCGTGGCGATCGCCCGCGCCCTGGCCATGGAGCCGAAGGTCATGCTGTTCGACGAGCCGACCTCCGCTCTGGACCCCGAGATGATCAACGAGGTGCTCGACACCATGGTCGCGCTGGCGAAGCAGGGCATGACGATGATCGTGGTGACCCACGAGATGGGCTTCGCCCGCAAGGCCGCCGACCGCGTCGTGTTCATGGCCGACGGGCAGATCGTCGAGGAGAACACTCCCGAGGAGTTCTTCACCAATCCGCGCTCCGCCCGCGCCCAGGACTTCCTGGGCAAGATCCTCGGCCACTGACCGTCCACCCGTCCCTCCGACCGAACGCCACCACCCCGACTGCAAGGAGCAGACCATGCGCAACACCAAGCCCCTCGGACTCGCCGCGATGGCCGCGGCCGCGGCCCTGACCCTCACCGCGTGCGGCGGCGGGGAGGAGCAGGCCGGCGGCGGGGAGACCGGCGGGTCCGGCGAGTCCGTCCGGATCGGCATCAAGTACGACCAGCCGGGCCTGGGCTTCCGGGACGGCGACGAGTACACCGGCTTCGACGTCGACGTCGCGACGTACGTCGCCAACGAGCTCGGCTACTCGGAGGACCAGATCGAGTGGGTGGAGTCCCCCTCGGCCAACCGCGAGAACATGCTCGCCAACGACCAGGTGGACATGATCTTCGCGACCTACTCGATCACCGACGAGCGCGACCAGACCGTGGACTTCGCCGGCCCCTACTTCGTGGCCGGCCAGGACCTGCTCGTGCGCGCCGAGGACAACAGCATCCAGGGCCCCGCCGACCTCGAGGGCAAGAACCTGTGCTCGGTGACGGGCTCGACCTCCGCGCAGCGGGTCAAGGAGGACCAGCCCGGCGCCAACCTCGTCGAGCAGCCCGGCTACGCCGACTGCCTCACCGCCCTGGAGTCCGGCCAGGTGGACGCCGTGACCACGGACGACATCATCCTCGCGGGCCTGGCCGCGACCGACGCCAACCAGGGCAAGTTCAAGGTGGTGGGCAACACCTTCTCCGAGGAGCGCTACGGCGTGGGCCTGCCCCAGGGCTCCGACCAGTGCGAGGCCGTCAACGAGGCCATCACCAAGATGATCGACGAGGGCGCCTGGGAGGAGGCGGTCACCGCCAACACGGAGGGGGCCGACTACTCGTACAACGAGGAGCTCAACCCGCCGGAGATGGAGCCCTGCGGCGAGTGACACCGGACGCGCAGGTCCCGTGGCCGGACCGGCCGGCCACGGGACCTGCGCCCCCGCAGCACACCGACCGATCCACGACGAAGGGCCCTCGCGTGACCCAGCACCACCCCGATCCCCGGGAGCTCCCGTGAGCGACTACCTGGCCGACTTCGCCAGCCTGTTCGAGCAGTACGACGTCCTCGCCGCCTTCTGGGTCAACCTCCGGCTGACCTTCTGGGCCGCGATCGGCTCGGCGGTCCTCGGCGGGCTGATCGCGCTGATGCGCATCTCCCCCATCGCGTCGCTGCGGCTGCTGGGCACCGGGTACGTGAACCTGTTCCGCAACACGCCGCTGACCATCATCCTCGTCTTCCTGGTCCTCGGCGTGTGGAGCCAGCTGGGGATCAACCTCTCCGGCGACTTCAACCAGAACTTCTTCAACTGGGCGGTCATCGGCCTGAGCCTCTACCACGCGGCCTTCGTCTGCGAGGCCATCCGCTCCGGGGTCAACACCGTCCCGGTCGGCCAGGCCGAGGCGGCCCGGGCCATCGGCCTGTCCTTCCTGCCCGCCGCCCGGCTGATCATCTTCCCGCAGGCGTTGCGGGGGGCCGTCACGCCGCTCGGCAACACCCTGATCGCCCTGACGAAGAACACGACGGTGGCCGCGGCCGCGTCGGTCACCGAGATCTCCTCGCTCATGAAGACCATGATCGAGTTCCGCCCGGACGTGATCATCGCGATCTTCCTGGTGGTCGCCCTCGGCTTCGTCCTCATCGTGGTCCCGGTGGGCCTGCTCACCACCTGGGCCTCCCGGAAGCTGGCGGTGAAGCGCTGATGGCCGTGACCCAGAACGTCCTCTTCGACGTCCAAGGACCCCGCGGCCGGCGGATCAGCGCGGCGCTGAACGTGCTCGGCGTGCTGCTCGCGGCGGCCCTCGCCTGGATCGTGCTGAGCGAGCTGGCCGAGAAGGGCCAGCTCGACGCCGCGAAGTGGAGCCCCCTGCTGACCGCCCGCACGTGGGAGAACTTCCTGCTCCCGGGACTGTGGGACACCATCCGGCTGTCCGTGACGGTGACCATGCTCTCCGTCGTCTTCGGCCTGGTCTTCGGGCTCGGCCGGCTCTCCCAGCTCGGTCCCGTCCGGTGGGTCTCCACCGTGGTCGTGGAGTTCTTCCGCGCCGTCCCGGTGCTCGTGATGATGATCTTCTTCTACCTGGGCATCGGCCGAGCCGGGCTGGTCGAGCCGTCCAACGTCCCCTTCTGGGCGGTGGTCCTCGGCCTGATGTTCTACAACGGGTCCGTGATCGCCGAGCTGATCCGCTCCGGCGTCCACCAGCTGCCCAAGGGGCAGCGGGAGGCCGGGCTCGTCATCGGGCTCACCCCGGCCCGCTCGCTGCGCCTGATCGAGCTCCCCCAGGCGCTGACGGCCATGCTGCCCTCGCTGGTCAGCCAGTTCGTGGTCATCCTCAAGGACACGGCCCTGGGCTACATCATCACCTACCCGGAGCTGCTGGCCAGCGGGCGGCGCCTGGGCTCCGGGGACGGCAACATCCTCCAGACGCTGTTCGTCGTGGCCCTGGTCTTCGTGCTGATCAACAAGCCGGCCGAGGGCCCCCTCGCCGCCGAGGAGGCCACCGTCTGAGCCTGCCGCTCAGTCGGTGAGCCAGGCGGCGAGGGCCCGGTAGCACTCCCGCACGGCCTCGGCGCTCACGTGCTCGTCGTCGGTGTGCGCGAGCAGGGCGTCGCCAGGACCGAAGTTCACCGCCGGCACGCCCATCGCGGAGAAGCGGGCCACGTCGGTCCAGCCGTACTTCGGCTTGGGCTCCTGGCCCACCGCGGCCACGAACGCCGCGGCGGCGGGGCGGTCCAGGCCGGGGCGGGCCGCGGCCGAGAGGTCGGTGAACTCCAGCTCGTAGCCGGCGAAGACCTCCCGGACGTGGGCGACGGCCTGCTCCGGGGTCTTGTCCGGGGCGAAGCGGTAGTTGATCTCCACGTGGGCGGTGTCGGGGACGACGTTGCCGGCCACGCCGCCGCCGATCCCGGTCGCGTTGAGGCCCTCCCGGTAGTCGAGGCCCTCCACGGTGATCGTCCGCGGGGTGTAGGCGGCCAGGCGGGCCAGGACGTCGGCCTGCTTGTGGATGGCGTTCTCCCCGATCCAGGACCGCCCCGAGTGGGCCGCGCGCCCGGTGGTGGTGATCCGGAAGCGCATCGTGCCGTTGCAGCCGCCCTCCACCGTCCCGTCCGTGGGCTCGAGGAGCACCGCGAAGTCC
>NZ_LDNX01000105.1:0-4321 GCF_001027955.1 Kocuria sp. SM24M-10
CCGCGGCAGCCACCGCCGGATCCGCCGCTCGGACATCCAGACCTGGCTCGCCCGCCACGGCGACGACGCCGCCGACGCCGCCGACGCCGCGGCCGAGCTGCTGACCACGTCCCAGGCGGCGGCGCTGGCCGGGATCTCCCACACCCACCTGCGCAACCTCACCAGCGAGGGGGTGATCCCGGTGCAGTACCGCGGCAGCCACCGCCGGATCCGCCGCTCCGACGTCCAGACCTGGCTCGCGGGGCGGCAGCGCGACGACGCCGGGGGCGCGCCCGCGGCGGACTGACCCCGGTTCAGCCGAAGCGGGCCACGACCCACCCGTCGACCACGTCGACCGCGGCGGCGGTCAGGTCCTTGGCCGGGTCCGCCGGCGCGCGCCGGCCGGCCGCGAGCGCCAGGCGCGAGCCCAGGAACCGGCCGTCGGAGGCGAACACCCAGTAGTGATTGGGGCACTCGAAGCTCTCGGCGCGCCCGGCGGCCTCGCGGCACACGACGGCCTGCTGGTGGGTGCAGGCGTTGCGCAGCACGTGCAGGGCGCCCTCCGCGTCGCGGGCGACGATCACCGGCCCGCCGCGGGCGGCGGCGGTCACGAAGTCGAGCGGGCCCGGGAGGGCGGAGGCCTCCACGATCCGCTCCCACGGTCCGTCGGAGCTCACGCGGCGGCCCCGCCGGTGGCGTGCTCCGGGTCGAGCAGGTCGACGGCCTCGGCCAGCCGGCGGCGCAGCGGCTCGGCCCGCCGGGCGAAGTCCCGCTGCCGGCGCACGTACTCGGCCTTGCCCTCCGGCGTCTCGATCCGCACGGGTGCGTAGCCCCAGCCGGAGAGGTCGTAGGGGGCGGCCCGCATGTCGGTCTCCCGCACGTCGCGGGCCAGCTCGAAGCAGTCCATGAGCAGCTCGGAGGGGATCGCGGGCACGAGCTTGTACGCCCACTTGTAGAGGTCCATGGTGGCGTGCAGGCAGCCCGGCTGCTCCAGCCGGCGCTGGGACTCCCGGGTCGGCTGCAGCTCGTTGAGCGGCACCGCCTGCGGCTGGAAGAACCGGAACGCGTCGAAGTGGGTGCAGCGGATGCGGGAGGACTCGACGACGGCGTCCGTGCCCTCGGCGCCCAGGCGCAGCTCGAGGTACTCGTGCCGGAGCGCGTTGTCCTCCGAGCGGTAGGCCATCGCCCACTCGTGCAGCCCGAAGCAGCCGAAGAAGCCGGGGTTGCGCGCGTGCGCGCCGAGGACCGCGCGGGCGAAGTCCACCGCGGCGCCCCGCCGCTCCCGGAAGGCGGCGGCATCGACCGTCACGGCCCCGCTGGAGGCGTCGAGCCCGAGCACCGACAGCTCGGGGCCGGTGAGCGGGCGGTAGAACTTCTCCGCCGAGCGCCCGGCCGCGTCCAGCAGGACCGTGCCCGTCCCGGGGTGCCAGCGCTTGAGCTGCGCCGGCTTGAGCGTGTAGTAGGTGAACAGGAAGTCCTCGACCGGGTGCTTGGCCCCGCGGTGCCGGCGGGCCACGAACGGGTCCGCGTGGGCGGCCGCGCGCCGCTCGTGGGCGTGCGCGCGCGGCTCCCAGTCCGCCCGGGACAGGACGGCGACGGGGCGGGTCGCAGGACCCGCCCCGTCGCCGGTGGAGTGCGGCAGCCCGGTCAGCGGCCCGTCCCCGCGTACACCGTGGCCTCGTCCTCGGAGTCGAGGTCGAAGGCGCTGTGCACCACGCGCACGGCCTCGTCGAGGCGGTCGGCGGACGTGACCACCGAGATCCGCACCTCGGAGGTGGAGATCATGTCGATGTTGATGTTCGCCGCGGCGAGCGCCTCGAAGAACGTGAACGTCACGCCCGGGTTGGACTTCATGCCGGCGCCCACCAGGGAGAGCTTGCCGACCTCGTCGTCGTACTCCAGGCCCGCGTAGCCGATCTTCTCCTCGGCGGCGCGCAGCAGGCTCATGGCCAGCTCGCCCTGGGACTCGTCCACCGTGAACGAGAGGTCCGTCAGGGGGTCGTCACCGGTGGAGATGTTCTGGACGATCATGTCCACGTTGACCTTCGCCTCGGCGAGGAGCCGGAAGATGCGGGCGGCGATGCCGGGCCGGTCCGGGACGCCGACGACGGTGACCTTCGCCTGGGTCCGGTCGTGGGCGATGCCGGAGATGAGCGGCTGTTCCAAGGGGATCTCCTTCGGGGAGGTGGCGGCGTCTTCGGGGTCCGGGATCACCCAGGTGCCCTCGTTGTGGCTGAAGGACGAACGGACGTGCAGCTTCACGCCGAAGCGGCGGGCGTACTCGACGCAGCGCAGGTGCAGGATCTTCGCGCCGTTGGCGGCGAGCTCGAGCATCTCCTCGCTGCTGACCACGTCCAGCTTGCGCGCCTTGGGCGCGATGCGGGGGTCGGCGGTGAAGACGCCGTCGACGTCGGAGTAGATCTCGCACACGTCGGCGTCCAGGGCGGCGGCCAGCGCCACGGCCGTGGTGTCCGAGCCGCCGCGGCCGAGCGTGGTGATGTCCTTGGTCTTGCGGTGCACGCCCTGGAACCCGGCGATGATCGCGATGTTGCCCTCGTCCAAGGACTCGCGCACGCGCTGGGGGCTGACCTCCACGAGCAGGGCGGCCCCGTGCGCGCCGTCGGTGACCATGCCCGCCTGCGACCCGGTGAAGGACTGGGCGGGAGCGCCCATCCCGGACACCGCCATGGCCAGCAGCGCCATGGAGATGCGCTCCCCGGCGGTGAGCAGCATGTCGAGCTCACGGGCCGGGGGCTTGCGGGTGACCTCCCGGGCGAGGTCCAGGAGGTCGTCCGTGGTGTCGCCCATCGCGGAGACCACCACGACGACGTCGTGGCCCCGGTTGCGCGTCTCGACGATCCGCCGTGCAACGCGGCGGATGCCGTCGGCGTCCGCGACGGAGGATCCACCGAACTTCTGCACGATCAGGCTCATGGGTACAACTCCTGTGGTCGAGGTCGGCCTGCGGTCAGCACCGGGCCGTGCGCCCGCTCCCCACGGCAGGCCACCAGGACATCCTACGCGAGTCGCTCAGGCCACGACCGTGCGGCCCTCGAAGGCCCGCCCCAGGGTGACCTCGTCGGCGTACTCGAGGTCACCGCCCACGGGCAGCCCGGAGGCGAGACGGGTCACGCGCACCCCGAGGGTCTTGAGCATCCGGGAGAGGTACGTGGCGGTGGCCTCGCCCTCCAGGTTCGGGTCGGTGGCGAGCACGACCTCCTGCACGGTGTCGTCGGAGAGCCGGGTCATGAGCTCCCGGATCCGCAGCTGGTCCGGGCCGATGCCCTGGATGGGGCTGATGGCCCCGCCGAGCACGTGGTACCGGCCGCGGAAGCTGCGCGTGCGCTCGATGGCCATGACGTCCTTGGACTCCTCGACCACGCAGATGACGCTGCCGTCCCGGCGGGCGTCGCGGCAGATGGCGCACTCGTCCAGCTCGGAGACGTTGCCGCAGATCCGGCAGAACTTCACCTTGTCCTTGACCGCCGTCATGGCGTCGGCCAGCCGGCGCACATCGTCCTTGTCTGCGTCGAGGAGGTGGAACGCGATCCGCTGCGCGGACTTCGGCCCGACGCCGGGCAGCCGGCCCAGCTCGTCGATCAGATCCTGAACAGCGCCTTCGTACACGTTCTCCTCGATTTCCGGGCCGGTCCGCGGCCCTCCTGCTCGTTCCGGGCCACGGCGTTCCCCGGCGCCCGTGCGGGGCGGTCAGCGGTCCGGCCGCCGGGCCTCACTCCCCGGTGTGGAGGTCCCGCTCCTCGATCAGCATGCCGCCGAGGATGCGCTCGATCGCCGCACGGCCGTAGAGGGTGGAGTCCTCGAGCGCCTCGTCGTCCGAACTGGGGACGAAGGAATCGTCCCATTCTACGCCGCCGTCCCGCTCCGCCGCCGCCGCGCTCGGGTCCGGGGCCCGGCGCCCGGCGGCGATCGCCGCGGCGTGGCGCTCCCGGAAGCTCAGCCGTTCCCGCCTACCGGCCTCCGCGGCGCCGTCGCGCGGAGCGGCGGGCGGGGCGGCGTCCGCGGGTGTGCTGCGCAGAGCGGCCTGCCGGGCCCGGGGCGCGGCACCGGCCGCGGCGGGGCTGTCCCGCACCGCGGCGTCCTGGGACGGAGCCGGCCGTTCGGTGCGGTGCTGCTGCGCGGGCCGCCACTGCTCCGGGGGCGCCTCGTCGAGGTCCTCCGGGTACGGGGGCTCGTCCGGGTACGGGGCCTCGTCGAGGTGGGGCGGTTCCTCCGGCGGCGGGACGTCGTCGAACGGCGCGTGGTCCCGGCCCCGAGGCGCGCCGCCACCGGCCGGGCGCCCGCCGGACCCACCGGCCGGACGGCTGCGGCCGGCTCCGTCGCC
>NZ_LDNX01000106.1:0-4936 GCF_001027955.1 Kocuria sp. SM24M-10
CCTCGCACGACCGCCGGGCCGAGGGCGACGTCGGTGCCCGACCCGGCGGCGGGCGGCGTGGGCGCGCCCTCCGGTCCGGGGGCCGCGGGGGCTGCCGGGCCGGGGGACCGGTCGCCCCAGGAGTCCGCGGCCAGCGCCCGCACCGCCTCGGTCAACGACTCGGCCCCGGGCCCGGACGCCTCGAAGCGCAGCCGGTCGCCCTGCCGCACGGCGAGCGTCACGAGCCCGGACAGGCTGCGGGCGTCGACCGGACCGCGGCCCGTGCGCAGGTTCGTGACCGCGGCGGTCGCGTCGGCGGCCCGCACGAGCCCGACCAGCCGGGCGGCCGGGCGCGCGTGCAGGCCGTGCGGGGTGTCCACTGGCAGCTCGGCGACGACCTCGGGTGCCGCGGGCGGCGCCGGCGTCCCGGACGCCGCCGGGTCCGCCGCCTCTCCCAGGTGGTCCTGCTTGGCGGCCAGTCCGCGGCCGGCCTCCTCGAGCACCGCGTCCAGCGGCGCGCCGGTGGCCGCCGTCACCACGGCGGCGACCAGCCCCTCGACGAGCGGAGCGGGTGACAGGCGCACCCGCTCGGCGACGTCGGGCGGCAGGAACTCCCGCGCCATCTCCGCGCTGAGCACGGCGCTGCCGAGGTCGAGGAGCACCAGCACGCCGCCCGGCGCGTCGACGGCGGTGATGGCCTCGGCGACCGCGGCCGCGTCCGTGCCGAACCCGTCGCCGGCGCCCGCCGCCAGGGCGATCGGCGGGCGCTCGTCGACCATCTCGCAGGCCAGCTCGACGGCCGCCTCGGCCAGCGCCCGGCTGTGCGAGACGACGACGATGCCGATCACGGCAGGCTGTCGGCCGCGGAGCGCAGCAGCAGCGCCGTGCTGGTGGCGCCCGGGTCCTGGTGGCCCGCGCTGCGCGGCCCCAGATAGCTGGCCCGGCCCTTGCGCGCCACGAGCGGGATCGTCGCGGCGCAGCCCTCCTCCGCCGCGTCGGCCGCCGCGGACAGCGCGTCGGCGATGCCGGCGCCCCCGGCCACCGCCGCGTCGTACGCGTCGAGGGCCGGCGCCAGCGCGTCCACCATCGTCTTGTCGCCCGGTTCGGCCCTGCCCCGGGCGACCACGCCCTCCAGCCCGGCCCGCAGCGCCCGGCCCAGCGTGGCGGCGTCGACGGCCTGCCCACCGGCCAGCCCGCCGGCGACCCGCAGGAAGAACGTGCCGTACAGCGGGCCGCTGGCCCCGCCGACGGTGCTGACCAGGGTCATGCCGGTCTTCTTCAGCAGCGCGTCGGGGGCGCCGGCGGCGCCGCCGTCCAGCGCGCCGACGACCGCGCGCATGCCGCGGTCCATGTTGCTGCCGTGGTCGGCGTCGCCGATGGCGGAGTCGAGCTCCGTCAGCTCGGCGGCGTGGTCGTGGACGACGTCGGCGAACCTCCGCAGCCAGCGTTCGAGCCCCTCGGCGGTGACCTCCGGCATCACATGCCCCAGCGCAGGCCGGGCGTGTTGACCGGGGCGTCCCACAGGCGGACGAGCTCGTCGTCCGCGCGCAGCAGGGTCACCGAGCAGCCGGCCATCTCCAGCGAGGTGATGTAGTTGCCGACCAGGCTGCGGGCGACCGGGACGCCGGCCTTCTCCAGCAGCTGCTGCACCTCGGCGTACATGATGTACAGCTCGATCAGCGGGGTGCCGCCCATGCCGTTGAGCAGCGCGATCACCGGGGCGCCGTCGGCCGCGGGCAGGTCGGCGAGGACCGGCTCGACGAGCATGGCCGCGACCTCCCGCGCGGGAGCGAGCGGACGCCGCTCCCGTCCGGGCTCGCCGTGGATGCCGATGCCGACCTCGATCTCGTTCTCGTCGAGCTCGAAGGTCGGCCTGCCCGCGGACGGGACCGTGCAGGAGGTGAGCGCCATGCCCATGCTGCGCCCCTGCTGGTCGACCCGCCGGGCGATGTCGGCGACCTCGGAGAGCGGACGGCCCTCCTCGGCCGCCGCACCGGCGATCTTCTCCAGCAGCACGGTCACCCCCACGCCGCGACGTCCGGCGGTGTACAGGCTGTCCTGCACCGCGACGTCGTCGTCGGTGACGACCGAGACCACCTCGACACCGTTCTCGGCGGCGAGTTCGGCGGCCATCTCGAAGTTCATGACGTCGCCGGTGTAGTTCTTCACGATGTGCAGGACGCCGGCGCCGCCGTCCACGCCGAGGGTCGCGGCCAGCATCTGGTCCGGCACCGGGGAGGTGAACACCTCCCCGGCGCAGGCGGCGTCGAGCATGCCCGGGCCCACGAACCCGCCGTGCATCGGCTCGTGCCCGGAGCCGCCCCCGGAGACCAGCCCGACCTTGCCGCGCCGGGGGGCGTCGGCCCGGAAGACGACGCGGTTGGAGTGGTCCACGCGCAGGCGGTCCCCGTGCGCGGCCTGCATGCCCAGCAGGGCCTCCCGGACGACGTCGGCCGGGTCGTTGATGAGCTTCTTCATGTGCACTATCGGACCACTCCGCCGGTGGCCGTGACAACAGTTCGGGGCCACTGTGGGGCATTGAGTCGACGGCGTGCCACGCGGGCGCCGTGCTCCGGGCGGCCGGCCCCGGGTGCCGCGCTGTCCTCCCGCCGTGCGGGCCTGCGGCGGCGGAGACCCTAAGCTCGGAGGATGGCTGACTTCCGGACGAGCACCCTGCACACGACCCGCGTCGGGGACGACGGTGACCGCATCGTCTTCCTGCACGGCCTGTTCGGCCGGGGCAAGAACTTCACCCGGATCGCCAAGGACCTCCAACCGGGCTTCCGCAGCCTGCTGGTGGACCTGCCCAACCACGGCCGGTCCGGCTGGACGGACCGGGTGGACTACCGGCAGATGGCCGACTCCGTGGCCGCGGCCCTCCGGGAGGACTTCGCCGCGGGAGGCCCGGTCGCCGTCGTGGGGCACTCCCTCGGCGGCAAGGTGGCCATGGTGCTGGCGCTGCGCCACCCGGAGCTCGTCTCCCGGCTCGTCGTGGTCGACATCGCGCCCACCCGCTCCGGGGGCGGGGAGGGGGAGTTCGCCCACCTGCTGGACAGCCTCGCGGCCGTGGACCTGACGGCCGTGCAGCGCCGCTCGGACGCGGACGAGGCCCTCAAGGAGCCCATCCCGTGGGACACCACCCGCAGCTTCCTGCTGCAGAACCTGCGCAGCGGCCCGGACGGGCTCGCGTGGGAGCCGAACCTCGAGCTGCTGCGGTCCAGCCTGGACGCCATCGGCGGCTTCCCGGACACCGGGGAGGCCGTCTACGAGGGGCCGGTGCTGTGGGTGGCCGGCGGGCGCTCGGACTACGTCCGTGACGAGCACGCACCGCGGATGCGGCAGCTGTTCCCCCGGGCGCACCGGGTGACGATCCGCGAGGCCGGCCACTGGGTCCACTCGCAGGAGCCGGAGAAGTTCGTCGAGGTGCTGCGCGGGTTCCTGGCGCACACGGAGGCCTGACCCCCGGGCCGGCGCCGCGCCGCCCGGTCCGCCCCGGGACCTGCGCGGCCGTCCGGTCCGGTGGCCCGCCCCGGCCGGTCCCCCTGCCGTCCGCTCCGGCCGTCCCGGGCCGTGGTGCCACACTGGGGGACGTGAGCCCCGCACCCTTCGACCTCGACGCCGTCGGCGCCGGCCTGCCCGTGGCCGGGGCCGCCGGCGCCCTGCGCGCGGCCCTGGCCGGCGGCGCCGCCGTGGTCCAGGCCCCGCCCGGGTCCGGCAAGACCACCCTGGTGCCGCCGCTGGTGGCCGTGCTGCTGCACGAGCGCGGGACCGGCCCCTCGCGGGTCGTCGTCACCCAGCCGCGCCGGGTCGCCGCCCGTGCCGCCGCCCGGCGCCTCGCCTCCCTCACCGGCACCCGCGTCGGCGGGCTCGTGGGCCACACCGTGCGCGGGGACCGGCGGACCGGGCCCGGCACGCTCGTGGAGTTCGTGACCCCCGGGATCCTGCTGCGCCGCCTGCTGCACGACCCCGAGCTGCCCGGCACCGGCGCCGTGGTCCTCGACGAGGTGCACGAGCGCGGCCTCGAGACGGACCTGCTCGTGGGGATGCTCGCCGAGCTGCGCGAGCTGCGGGAGGACCTGGTGCTCTCGGCGATGTCCGCGACCGTGGACGCCGCCCGCTTCGCGGCCCTGCTGGGCCGGGACGGACCGGCGCCCGTCGTCGACAGCCCCGCCGTCCTGCACCCGCTGGGCGTCGAGTGGGCCCCGGGCCACGGCCGGCGCACCGACGAGCGCGGGGTGCGCCCGGAGTTCCTCGACCACCTCGCCCGCACCGCGGCCGCCGCCCACGCCCGGGCCCTGGCCGCGAGTCCCGGCACCGACGCCCTGGTCTTCCTCCCGGGCGCGTGGGAGGTCGCCCAGGTCGCCCGCCGGCTGCGGGAGCAGGCCCCCGGCACCGAGGTCCTCGAGCTGCACGGGCGGGTCGGGGCCGCCGAGCAGGACCGGGCCACGGCCGGGCGCGCGCCGGGCGGGCCCCCGCGCGCGGTCGTGGCCACAGCCCTGGCCGAGTCCTCCCTCACCGTCCCGGGCGTGCGCCTGGTGGTGGACTCCGGGCTCGCCCGGGAGCCCCGCCGGGACGCGGCCCGCGGGATGACCGGGCTCGTGACGGTCGCCGCCTCCCGCGCCTCCGCCGCGCAGCGGGCCGGGCGCGCGGCCCGGCTCGGGCCCGGCACCGTGGTGCGCTGCTACGACGAGCGCACGTGGACGGCGATGCCCGCCCACGGCACCCCGGAGGTCGCCGCCGCCGACCTCACCGGCGCCGCCCTGCTGCTGGCCTGCTGGGGTTCCCCGGGCGGGCGCGGCCTGGCCCTGCCCGATCCGCTCCCGCCCACCGCCCTCGCCGAGGCGGAGGCGGTGCTGCGCGGGCTCGGCGCGATCGACGCCGAGGGCCGCGCCACCGCGGCCGGACGCGCGCTCGCCCGGGTGCCGGCCGACCCCCGGCTCGCCCGCGGTCTGCTGGC
>NZ_LDNX01000107.1:0-12821 GCF_001027955.1 Kocuria sp. SM24M-10
CTTCTTGTCGACCGTCTTGACCGTCTTGTCGGTCTTGTCGGTGTACTTGGCGTCGCGGTGGTACTTGTGCCAGTCGCCTCCGCCGGCCTTCTCCTTGGCGATGGAGGCGGCCTTCTTGAGCTCGACGTCGTCGTACTCCTTGGACTTCCACTCGCCGTGGTGGCGGTACTTCACGACCACGTCGACCTCGCCGTTCTTGCGCTCGTCCTCGTGGCTGTAGCCGCCCTTGTCGTGCCCGTTGCCGCCCCCCGCGTACGCCGGAGCCGAGAAGCCGCTCGCCACCAGCATGCCCGCCAGGGCTGCCCCGGCCAGAGTGTGCCGCAGATCCTTCATGGTGTTCCCCCTCGTGAATGAACCTGATTCCCCAAGGTGAATCAGGTGGGATCAGGCTAGGGACGGCACATTCATGTGCACAAGCGAAATTCACAAGGTTAAGAATTGCCGCTGCGAAGACCGAGAAAGAGGGCAGTGAGGCACGCGAGGTCACCCGGGCCGGGCGCTCCCGTCCCGGCGGGCCGGCGCGGACGTGCGGCGGTGGACGGAGCCGACCGTGCACGTTCCGAGCGACGCCGCAGGTCGGAATGGCCTTCCGTACGGGGGCGGGTCCTGGGCGGAAGGGACCGGCCGGTGCCGCCGTTCTCCTGGCGACAGTCCTGGGGTGCCGTCGGAGCGGGTGCCTGCCGGTGGCATTTCGCCGGGCGGATTACCTGTCGCACGGAACGTGCTGCCGCATTCCGTCAATAACGAGTGCAAATTCAGGAATTCGCAAAGAAAACTGAATTCTCGGCCGGTGGAATGCCGAACCTCCGGCTCGAAATGCACGAGAGCCCCCTTCGGCGGTGGTGCCGAAGAGGGCTCTCGTGGGTGGTGCGCCCGAAGGGATTCGAACCCCCAACCTTCTGATCCGTAGTCAGATGCTCTATCCGTTGAGCTACAGGCGCATCGACTTCCCGGCGTCACCGCCGTCCAAGCCGGGTACAACTCTACATGCGGGCCGCAGGAGCGCAAAATCGCCGGCCGCCCCGGTCCCCGGACCGCCGCGCGCGTAACCCTGCTGGGGCGGCCCCCGCCCTGACGATAGGATGAGCCCACATCACAGTAGAGACCGGCCGCCCATCTCCCTGCCGCTCACTGTGGGCCCGGTGCGACCGGGTCGTGTGTTCGACGGCGAGCACCACCACGAGAGCCCCGGGCGGTCGGCTGACGGCCTCAACGAGGAGACATGTCAATGGCTGACAACCCCACTGCAACGACGGAGACCACCGGGCTGAACGAGGCTGTGACGAGCGCGCTGGAGAACGCGCCCACCACCCACGCGCACCTTCTCGACTGGGTGCGCGAGACGGCGGAGCTGACCCAGCCGGACAGCATCCACTGGGTCGACGGCTCGGAGGAGGAGTGGAAGCGGCTCACCGACGAGCTGGTGGACGCCGGCACCTTCGTGTGCCTGGACGAGCAGAAGTTCCCCAACTCCTTCGCGGCCTTCTCCGACCCGGACGACGTCGCCCGCGTCGAGGAGCGCACCTTCATCTGCACCAAGACCGAGAAGGGCGCGGGTCCCACCAACAACTGGGAGGACCCGGAGGTGATGAAGACGGCGCTGCGCAAGCGCTTCCGCGGCGCCATGCGCGGGCGGACCATGTACGTCATCCCCTTCGTCATGGGCCACCTCGACGCCGCCCGGCCCAGCTACGGCGTGGAGATCACCGACTCCGCGTACGTGGTGTGCTCGATGCGCATCATGGCGACCATCGGCACCCCCGTGCTCGAGAAGCTGACCGCGCAGAACGGCTTCTTCGTCGAGTGCCTGCACTCCCTGGGCGCTCCGCTGGCCCCGGGCGAAGAGGACGTGCCTTGGCCCTGCAACCCGGCCAAGTACATCGTGCACTTCCCCGAGGACCGGTCCATCTGGTCCTTCGGCTCCGGCTACGGGGGCAACGCCCTGCTGGGCAAGAAGTGCTACGCCCTGCGGATCGCCTCGGCCATCGCCCACGACGAGGGCTGGCTGGCCGAGCACATGCTCATCCTCAAGGTCACGAACCCGCAGGGGGAGAGCCGCTTCATCTCCGCGGCGTTCCCCTCCGCGTGCGGCAAGACCAACTTCGCGATGCTCGAGCCCACGATCGAGGGCTGGAAGGCGGAGATGGTCGGCGACGACATCGCCTGGATCCGCTTCGGCAAGGACGGCCAGGCCCGCGTGACCAACCCGGAGGCCGGCCTCTTCGGGGTGGCCCCGGGCACCGGGTGGCCCACGAACCCCAACGCCATGCGCGCCATCGCCCGGGGCAACACGATCTTCACGAACGTGGCGCTCACCGACGACGGCGGCGTCTGGTGGGAGGGCATGACCGAGGAGGTCCCCGAGCACCTGACCGACTGGAAGGGCCGCGAGTGGACCCCGGAGTCCGGCCGTCCGGCCGCGCACCCGAACTCCCGGTTCTGCACCCCGATCAAGCAGGTCGACATCCTGGCCCCCGAGTACGACGACCCCGAGGGCGTGCCGCTGTCCGCGATCGTCTTCGGCGGGCGCCGCAAGACCACGGTGCCGCTGGTCTCGCAGTCCTTCGGCTGGGAGCACGGCGTCTTCCAGGGCGCCACGCTCTCCTCGGAGACCACGGCCGCCGCCAAGGGC
The DNA here is from genome assembly GCF_001027955.1 of Kocuria sp. SM24M-10. Classification (NCBI taxonomy): domain Bacteria; kingdom Bacillati; phylum Actinomycetota; class Actinomycetes; order Micrococcales; family Micrococcaceae; genus Kocuria; species Kocuria sp. SM24M-10. The sequence continues at coordinate 2,633 of NZ_LDNX01000107.1, forward strand.
GCCGTGGGCGTGGTGCGCCGGGACCCGATGGCCATGCTTCCCTTCATCGGCTACAACGCCAACGACTACCTCGCCCACTGGGTCGAGATCGGCGAGCGCGTGGGCGAGGAGAACATGCCGAAGGTCTTCTACGTCAACTGGTTCCGCCGCACCCCGACCGGCGGGTTCGCCTGGCCGGGCTTCGGTGAGAACTCCCGGGTGGTCAAGTGGATCGCGGAGCGCCTCGACGGCACCGCCGGCGGGCAGGACACCCCGATCGGGACCGTGCCCACCCCGCAGGACCTGGACCTGACCGGTCTGGAGCTGGCCCCCGAGGACCTCGAGGCCGCCCTGAAGGTGGACCCCGAGGAGTGGAAGGCGGAGCTGCCCAGCATCGACGAGTGGTTCCACCGGCTGGGCCACGTGCCCGAGTCGATCCTGGAGCAGCGCGCCGGCCTGGAGGACCGTCTGCACCAGGTCTGAGCCGGTGGCCCGGGCGGCGCGGCCCGGGCTCTCGCACCCACGGAGGGGTCCCCGCACCGGGGGCCCCTCCTTCGTGCGTGGGAGAATGGGGAAGTTCCCGCGGACGGCCGGGAGCGCCGGGACCCGGGAAGGAGCCGCCATGAGGAACGGGAGGGGCCGGTCGTGCGGCTGACAGCATTCTCCGACATCGCCCTGCGGGTCCTGCTGCTGACCGGGGGCGCCCCGGAGGGGGAGAGGCTCACCACCCGTGCCATCGCCGAGGGGGTCGGCGCGCCCTACCACCACGTGACCAAGACGGTCGGCCGGCTGAGCGGGCTCGGTCTGCTCGCCTCGAGCCGCGGGCGCACCGGCGGGGTGTCCATCACCGCCGCGGGGCTGGACACCGGCGTGGGCACCCTGCTGCGCGAGCTCGAGGCCGGTTCGGCGATGGTCGCGTGCGAGGCCCCGGACGGGCACTGCCCCCTGGACCACGAGTGCCGGCTGCGCCGGGCGCTCGCGGACGCCCGGGAGGCCTTCTACCGGGCGCTCGACGACGTGCGGGTGCGCGATCTCGTGAGCGAGCGGCAGGTGGGGCCGGTGCTCCTGTCCATCGGGATGCGGCCCCCGGGAGAGCCGGAGGGCCGGCCGGCGGTCCCGGCGGCACCGGTTCCTTAATAAAGCATCTGAAATGCTATTTTCGGGGTGTCAGATACCGGCACCCCAGGAGGCAACGATGCTGTCCGAGAAGTCCCGCCCCGTCATCGAGCAGACCATCGGCGTGGTCGCCGAGCGGATCCCGTTCATCACCCCCGAGTTCTACCGCTCCATGTTCGCGGCGCGCCCGGATCTGCTCGACGGTATGTTCAGCAGGGCGAACCAGGAGAACGGGAGCCAGCCGCAGGCGCTCGCGGGCTCCATCGCGATGTTCGCGTCCTGGCTGCTGTCCCACCCGGAGGGCTACCCGGACGAGCTGCTCTCCCGCGTGGCGCACAAGCACGCGTCCCTGGGCGTGCTCCCGGAGCACTACCCGGTCGTCCACGAGCACCTGTTCGGTGCGATCGCCCGGGACCTCGGTGACGCGGCGACCCCCGAGGTGGTCGCCGCCTGGGACGAGGTGTACTGGCTGATGGCCGACGCCATGATCAGGATCGAGGAGGGGCTGTACGGGGCCCGGGCCAACGACGTCGTCGTCGCCCCGTTCCGCGTCGCCGCGAAGGAGCAGGCCGGGGTCGGCACCGTCGCCCTCACCCTCGAGCCGGCCGACGGCACCCCCATGACCCCCGCCGTGGCCGGGCAGTACGTGACGGTGCAGGTGCGGATGCCCGACGGCGTGCACCAGCCGCGCCAGTTCACCCTGGTGCCCGGTCCCGAGGGGACCCGCCGGATCGCCGTCCGCCTCGACGAGCGCGGTGAGGTCACCCCCGTGCTGCACCACGACGTCCGGCTGGGCGACGTCCTGCAGGTCTCCAACCCCTACGGCGACGTGGTGCTCCCGGAGGGGGACGGGCCGCTCGTGCTGGTCTCCGCCGGCATCGGGGTCACGCCCATGCTGGCGTTCCTGGACCGGCTCGTCCGCCAGGAGTCGCGGCGCGAGGTCCTGGTGCTGCACGCCGACCGCTCGGCCGCGACGTGGCCCCTGCGCGAGCTGCACGAGCTGCTCGTGGCCGAGCTGCCCGGTGCGCGTCTGGAGACCTGGATGGAGGCCCCCGGCGAGGGCGACCACGACGGGTTCATGGACCTGACCGGAGTGCGGCTCCCGTCCGGTGCCCAGGTGGTGCTGTGCGGTCCGCTGCCGTTCATGCGGGCGGCCCGCTCCGCCGCGGTCGCCCAGGGCGTGCCCGGGCGCAGCATCGCCTACGAGATCTTCGGCCCGGACCAGTGGATGCTGCACGACGACGCCCGCGAGGCCGCCGTCGCCTGAGCCCGTCCCGGCAGCACGGAGCCCCGCGGGACGCGCTGTCCCGCGGGGCTCCGTGCTGCCGGCCCCGGAAGGCCTGCGGGTCCCGCCGCGCTCAGGAGCGCACGAGCCCCAGAACCCGGTCCCGGACCCGCTCCATGGTCTCGACGTCCTTCGCCTCGACGTTGAGGCGCAGGAACGGTTCCGTGTTGGAGGGCCGCAGGTTGAACCACCAGCCCTCGTCCGGGCAGCTGAGCGTCGTCCCGTCCAGGGTCTCCACCACCACGTCCCGGTCCGCGAGGGCGTCCACGACGCGGCGGACGGCGCCCGCCTTGTCCTCGACCGTGGAGTTGACCTCCCCCGAGGCCGCGTACGGGTCGTACTGGTGCATCAGCTCGCTCAGCGGGCGCTCCTGCTCGCCCAGCGCCGCCAGCAGGTGCATCGCGGCGAGCATCCCGGTGTCCGCGTTGAAGAAGTCACGGAAGTAGTAGTGGGCGGAGTGCTCGCCGCCGAACACCGCGGACTCCTGCGCCATCACGGCCTTGATGAACGAGTGGCCCACCCGGGTGCGCACCGGCCGGCCGCCGCGGGCGGTGACCAGCTCGGGGACGGCCCGGGAGGTGATGAGGTTGTGGATGATCACCGGCGTCTCGACGCCCTCCGCCCGGGCCCGCTCGATCTCCCGCTCGGCCACGAGCGCGGTGACGGCGGACGGGGAGACCGTCCCGCCCCGCTCGTCGACCACGAAGCAGCGGTCGGCGTCGCCGTCGAAGGCGATGCCCAGGTCCGCCCCGTGCTCCTGCACGGCGCGCTGGAGGTCCACGAGGTTCTCCGGCTCCAGCGGGTTGGCGGGGTGGTTGGGGAACGTGCCGTCCAGCTCGAAGTACAGGGGCACGATCTCCAGGGGAAGGGCCGGCAGGACCGCGTCGCCCAGCACGGCGGGAGTGGTCAGTCCGGCCATGCCGTTGCCGGCGTCGACCACCACCTTGAGCGGGCGCGTCCCGGAGAGGTCCACCAGGGAGCGCAGGTACTCCGCGTAGCCGGCCAGGACGTCCCGCTCGGTCACGGTGCCCGGAGCCGGGGCGGCCGGTATCCCGTCCTCGTCGAGGTAGCGCTGCGCCAGGTCGCGGATGTCGTAGAGCCCGGTCTCGGAGGAGACCGGCACGGCCCCGGCCTTCGACATCTTCATGCCGTTGTACGCGGCGGGGTTGTGGCTCGCCGTGAAGGTCACCCCGGCGGCGTCGAGGGTGCCGGAGGCGTAGTACAGCTCGTCGGTGGAGATCAGCCCGATCTTCAGCACGTCCGCGCCGCGGCGGACGGCGCCCTCGGCGAAGGCGTCCATGAACTCCGGGGAGGAGGGGCGCATGTCCCCTCCGACCAGGACCGTTCGGCCGGCGAGGTCCAGGACGTCCACGAACGCGGCTCCGGTGGCCCGGACGGTCTCCGCGGTGATGGACTCGCCCACGATGCCGCGGACGTCGTAGGCCTTGAACGAAGCTGAGAGATCGATAGTCACAAGCGCCGATCTTAGGCCACGACCGTCCCGGGTCGCCGCCGGACCGGCGGGTGGTCTGTGATTGGATGACGGGCATGGGTGAGATCCTCCGCATGCGCAATCCGGTCCAGCACTATGCCTGGGGCTCGCGCGAGGTGCTGGCCCGGCTCCGGGGCGAGCCCGTGCCGAGCCCCGAGCCCGAGGCCGAGCTGTGGGTGGGAGCGCACCCCTCCGCCCCGTCGGTGGTCCTGCTCGACGGACGCGAGCGGCCGCTGGACCGGCTCGTGCAGGAGGATCCCGAGGGCTTCCTGCCCGCGTCGGCGCGCGGCGGCGAACTGCCCTACCTGCTGAAGATCCTGGCCATCGACGCCCCCCTGTCCATCCAGGTCCATCCCTCCCCGGAGCAGGCGGAGGAGGGCTACGAGCGCGAGCAGCGGGCGGGGATCCCCCGGGACGACCCGCGGCGCAACTACAAGGACCGCTCGGCCAAGCCCGAGACCGTGGTGGCGCTCACGGAGGTGGAGCTGCTCACCGGGGTGCAGCCGGCGGAGCGGCTGCGGGCCACGGCCGACCGGCTCGGCCTGGCCTGGCTGCGCGCGGCCGCCGACGGCGAGCGTCCCGTGCTGCCCCGGGTGCTCGCCCTCGACGACGACGCCGCCGCGGACGCCGTGGCGGAGACCGTCGCCGCGGCCCGCGCCGCCGGCCCGCAGGACCCGGTGGCCGCGCTGGTCCGGTACTTGCACGACCGCCACCCGGACGACCGCGGCCTGCTGGTGGCCGTGTGCATGCGGCACGTGCGCCTGGCCCCCGGCCAGGCCCTGCACACCCCGGCGGGACAGGTCCACGCCTACCTCTGCGGAACGGCCGTCGAGGTGATGAGCTCCTCGGACAACGTCCTGCGGGCGGGTCTGACCGGCAAGCACGTGGACGTGCCGGAGCTGCTGGCGGTGCTGGCCGAGGTGCAGTCCGACCCCGAGGTGGTGGAGCCCCCGGCCGACGAGCACGGCGCGCGCGTCTACCCGCTGTGGGACGAGCGGCTGTCCCTGGTCGCCCACGAGCTCGTGCCGGGCCGCGCCGTGCCGTTCGAGCTGCGCGGGACCGCCGTGCTCCTGGCCGTCGGGGACCGCGCGGTGGTGCGCACCCCGGAGGCCGAGTGGACGCTGGGCGGCGGGGAGTCGCTGCTCCACCGGGGCGCCCCCACCGCCGTGGAGCTGTCCGGGGACGCCCGGGTCTTCACCGTCTCCTGCGGCTGAGGCCGGTCCCCGTCCGGGGTCACTAGACTGGGCCCACCGGCCCCGGAGCGCCCGGTGCCTGTTCTCCCCGGGAGACCCGCCATGAGCACCACCCCGTCCGACGGTCTGCGCGGCACCACCGCGCCGTGCCCGCGCTGCGGCGCCACGGGCTTCGAGCTCGTCTACGTCCAGATCATGCCCGACGACTGGGACACCGCGCGCGACGTCGAACTGGCGTCCCCGTCGATGATGCTGCCCGACGGGCGCGCCCCCGAGTTCTCCTGCCAGAACGGGGCCTGCCGCCACCTCTGGTGAGCCGGCGGACCCGCTCGGCCGGCTCAGCCGACCGGGGCCTGCGGGCCCTCGGTCATGCCCGGCGCGGCCGGGCCCTCGAACCGGGACATCTCCGGTCGCGGCCCGTAGTAGCGCCGCAGCCACCGGGAGAGCCCGTCGAGGCCGGGGAAGAGCACCCGTGCCGTCACGTTGGCCTGGTCCAGGTGGTCCCGGATCCGCCACTTGAGCCCCGCCGGGATGATCACCTTGCGGTAGAGCTCCGGGTGCTCGCCCAGCCAGTCGTGCAGGGAGGCGCTCGCCCCGGGCATCGCGGAGAAGACGGCCGACTGGTTGACGATCCGCTCGTCCAGCGAGGGCGGCTCGAAGAACAGGGGCGCGGTCTGCGCGCCGCCGCTCACGCACCGGTCGAAGTCCTCGAGGGTGTAGGCGATCCGGCCGAGCATGCCGGTGGTGAACAGGCCCGCCTCGTGCGCGCGGATCTCGCGGCGCAGCTCGGCGGGGAGGAGCTCGTGGGCCGCGGCGTAGTCGACGCACCACACGGCGCCCGGGGCGTCGTAGCAGCGGGGGTCCGCGGTGGCGAAGTGCAGCGCCACGTAGGGGGAGTTCGTCCAGTCCAGCAGCCGGGTGGGCAGCCCGTGGTGCTGGGCCACGGACAGCCAGTTCCAGTCGGAGTCCCCCGGCGAGGTGTCCCGGGCGGCGTACTTGCGGAAGTTGCGCAGGATGTGGGACTCGACCCGGTCGCTGGCCCCGCCCCGGAGCCGGTACAGGCTGGTGTGCAGGTCGTGGTCGGCCAGCGCGTGCCCGCGGTAGACCACGTTGATCCGGAACTGCCCGCGGGAGGGCTGCCAGTCGCTGTGCGTGAGGGCGTCGATCAGCCCGTAGAGGTCGTCCTCGGCGATCTCGATGACCGGGTCCATGAACGGCGTCCCTGCCTCTCCGCGGGTCTCCCTCGACAGCGTGCGCTCCACCGTAGTGCGCGCCCGCCGTCCGGGGAAGACCCGCGGTCAGCGGAGGACCCGCGGTCCGGGACGGTCCCCGGACCGGGGCGGCTCAGTTCGCGAAGACGTCCTGCAGCCGGTCCTCGTCGGTCCACAGGGCCACGGAGTCGCCGCCGTTGTTGAGCACGGAGGCGGAGCGGCCGTTGTAGGAGGCGTCGTCGGTGTCGGTGCCGGGGCCGGTGTACACCCGCAGCTGCTCGCCCGGGGCCAGCTCGTAGCCGGCGCCCACGGACAGGACGTTGTTCGCCGCGTCGCGCAGGATCCAGCCGCTCACGTCCACGGTGCGGGGGCCGGTGTTGGTGAGCACCACGTGCTCACCGGTCCCGAACCGGACGTCGTCGCCGGGCACGTCGTTGACGGCGCCGGAGATCTCCACGCCGTGGTCGCCCGGGTAGGGGTCCAGGCCGTCGAGGAGGCGGTCGGTCTGGATCGGGAAGTCGCCGGTGACCATGTCCACCCCGAGCTCGAGCACGTGCTGGACGGCCTCCGGGGAGTTGACGGTGTACACGCCCAGGTCCAGGCCGGCGGCGTCGACGCGCGCGACGTCCTCCGCGTCCAGGGCGCGGTAGTTGGTGCCGACCGAGTCCACGAAACCCGCCCAGCGCTGGATCGTGGCCGCGTCGGGCACGGACCCGGTCAGCTGCTGGAGGGGGACCTCGGGCGCGAGACCGGCGAAGGTGCGGTTGGAGGCCTCGTCGAAGCCGATCACGGTGACCTTGCCGGCCGCCAGCAGCTTCGACCAGTCCTTGTCCTGCGCCAGGGCGTCGGCGACGACCTGTTCGATGCCCGGGGAGTTCCGCGGCGACTTGATCTCGATGTAGACCCCGGTGTTGACCGTGGCGACCTTCGCGGCGTCGTCGAGGTGGGGGATCCGCTCGCCGGCGAACCGCGGGCCGAAGTAGGACCCGGCGTCGAGCTGCTGCAGCTCCGCCCAGGTGAAGGAGGTGACCGGGTCGTTCTCCCGGCCCGGGAAGACCTCCGCCACGTCCGTGGTGCGCGCCGGGGTGTCGTCGTGGAAGAGGAACGGCACGCCGTCGGCGCTGAGCTGCACGTCGATCTCGAGGTAGTCCACGCCGGCGGCGCGGGCGTCCTTGAACGCGGAGACCGTGTTCTCGGGCGCGGTGCCGGCGGCGCCGCGGTGGCCGATCACGAGCGGGCGGTCGGCGTCGGCGGGGGCCGCGACGGCCGGCGCCGCGACGGTCAGCACGGTCGCCGCGCCGAGGGCTCCGGCGGTCACGGCGCGCAGGACGGGAACGAGGGGATCGGACACGGGGGTGCTCCTTCGAGCTCGGGGACGGTGCCCCGCCAGTCCAGCCGGGCCGGGTGACGGCGTGGCCGACGCGAGGTGAAGCGCCGGTGATCTCCTGGCGTCCCGGGACCGGCCGGTACCGTGGGCGGCATGGACTCCGACACCCTGGTCAACCTGCTGCTGGTCCTGCTGTTCGTGGTGGTCGGGGGTGTCTTCGCCGGCACCGAGATGGCGATCGTGAGCCTGCGCGAGAGCCAGATCCGCCGGATCGAGCGCTCCGGGCGCAAGGGCGCCCGGACCGCGGCGCTCGTGCGCAACCCCAACCTGTTCCTCTCGGCGGTGCAGATCGGCGTGACGGTGGCCGGGTTCTTCTCCTCGGCCTACGGCGCCTCCACCATCGCCCCGGACCTCGCCCCGCTGATCGAGCGGGCCGGGCTCTCTGAGTCCGCCGCCCGGACCACCGCGCTGATCGGGATGACCCTGGTGATCGCCTACCTGTCCCTGGTCTTCGGGGAGCTCGTGCCCAAGCGCCTGGCCATGCAGCGCTCGGTGGGCTTCACCCAGCTGCTGGCCCCGCCGCTGAACCTGTTCGCCAAGCTGATGCGCCCGGTCATCTGGCTGCTCTCGGCGTCCACGAACCTCGTGGTGCGGCTGGTCGGCGGGGACCCCCACGCCGTCGGGGAGGAGGTCTCGGCGGAGGAGATCCGCGACCTGGTGGTGGACACCCGGGGGATCGGGCCCGTCTCCCGCTCGATCCTCACGGACGTCTTCGAGGCCGGGGAGCGGCGCCTGGCCGAGGTCATGCGGCCCCGCCCCGACGTGCAGTTCCTCGACGGCACCCTGTCCATCACCGAGGCGTACCGCACGGCGCTGGGCCTGCCGCACTCCCGCTACCCGGTCACGGGCGCCACCGTGGACGACGTGCTCGGCTTCGTGCACATCCGCGACCTCGTGCAGGCCGACGCCGACGGTGACGGCGTGATCGAGGCCCCGCCCCGCACCCTGCGGGACGTGGTGCGGCCCATCCCCTTCCTGCCGGAGACCAACCACGTGCTGCGCACCCTCCAGGCGATGCGCAAGAACGGGCAGCACATCGGTCTCGTGGTCGACGAGTACGGCGGCACCGCGGGCATCGTGACCCTGGAGGACCTGGTCGAGGAGCTCGTGGGAGAGATCTACGACGAGTTCGACGCCGGGGTCCGGGAGCACGAGGACACGGTGCTGCGCTCGGGCGAGGCCGTGCTGGTCGACGGCGGGCTCATCATCCAGGAGGTGCCGGAGGAGACGGGACTCACCATCCCGGAGGGGCACTACGAGACCGTGGGCGGGTTCGTCATGGACCGGCTGGGCCGGGTGGCGCGCCCGGGCGACGCCGTGCAGGTGGACGGGTGCCGGCTCGAGGTCCTGGCCGTGGACCGCAGCCGGGTGGAGCGGGTCCGGATCACCCGGCTGCCGGACGACGGGCCGTCCTGACCGGGGCCCGCGCCCGGCGCGGACCCGGTGGGCTCAGTGCCCCCGGAAGGCCTCGGCCAGCCACCACGCCCCGCCGTCGGAGGCGATTTTCGCGTCGATCACCAGCGGGCGGTCCCGGGGCCCGTCCGCCCAGGTGCGCACGGCGGCGAGGTCCTCGACCGTGCGCACCACCACGCCCTCGGCGCCGAATCCGCGGCCGACCGCGGCGATGTCCACGTCGGGGAACACGACCGTGTCCAGCGGGACGTCACCGGCGCCCGGACCGGAGAAGTGGTGCACCTCCGCGCCGTAGGCGGCGTCGTCGTAGACCACGCAGACCAGCGGCAGGCCCAGCCGCACCGCCGTCTCGAGCTCCGCGACGCCCATGAGGAAGCCGCCGTCCCCGGTGCCCAGCACGGGCAGCCGGTGCGGCTGCGCCAGGGCCGCGCCGATCGCGGTGGCCAGGCCCAGGCCCACCGACTGGAAGGCCTGGGTGAAGCAGAACCCGCGCTCGTCCGGCACGGAGAGGTACTGGCTGGGGTAGCCCATGAAGTTGCCGCTGTCGACCGCCACGACCCGCTCGGCGGGCAGCAGCGCGTCCAGCTCGCGGGAGAGCACCCGCGGGTCGATCCGCTCGCCCGTGGAGAGGTCCTCGAACGGCACGTCCCGCCAGCGCCCCTCCCGGGCGATCCGTGCCGCCAGCTCCGGGGTGCGCCAGGACGACGACGCCGCGGGCGCGCCCTCCAGCGCGGCCAGGACGTCGCGGGCGGTCTGCCCGCACTCGCCCACGACCCCGAGCTCCAGCGGGCGGTCCACGGGCCGGTGCGCGCCCAGCGCGGTCTCCTCGAGGTCGACCTGCACCACGGCGGCCTGCGGGCCGAGCAGCCGTCCGTGCCGGGTGGTCCACATGTTCAGGGCGCAGCCCCAGCCCACCACGAGGTCGGCCGCGCTGATCAGCTCCGCGGCCAGCGGCGTGGAGAAGCCGCCGGAGATGCCGAGGTCGAACTCCTCGCCGGCGAACAGGCCCCTGGCCACCGCGGAGGTCGCCAGCAGCGCGCCCGTGCGCTCGGCCAGGGCGGCCAGCTCGGCCCGCGCCCCGCGCGCCCCGCGGCCGGCCACGAACACCGGCCG
>NZ_LDNX01000108.1:0-7451 GCF_001027955.1 Kocuria sp. SM24M-10
GTACTCAGCACCTCGAGAGGTCGACCAGCCCTTCGACACCTCCACCTCCGCCATCCAGGCCATCTCCTTATAGAACGGCGTGCCCGGAGTAACATCCACGAACGGCGACGAGGACGGCGGGGCGTAGGCCGGAGACCCGGCCAGGCGGTAGAGGAATGCAGCCATCGCGTCACGGGCCACCGCCACATCCGGACGGTACTCAGCACCTCGAGAGGTCGACCAGCCCTTCGACACCTCCACCTCCGCCATCCAGGCCATCTCCTTGTAGAACGGCGTGCCCGGAGTAACATCCACGAACGGCGACGACGCCGGCGGCGCGTAGGGGCTGCCGTCCTTGTGGGCGTTGTCGGTCCGCAGCTTGACGATGTCGGTGCCCGTGGTGACCCACAGGTTCCCGGCCCCGTCGAAGTCGAGGTGGCGATCAGTGCCTGCGAGCACCCGGGAGTACCGTCCTGTGGCGGTGGACAGGATCGTCAGCGTTCCCCATGCCAGGTGCGCCAGACGGGTCGTGCCAGGGATGACGGCGAGCTCCACACTTTGCCACGCAGCCCGTCCGGTGCGGTTGCCGAGCACGAAGGTGCGCAATGGAGTGCCGTCCGAGACCCGCAGCTCCACGACCGTGTCCAGAGTGGCCACATAAAGCTGCCCGTTCAACAGCACGGGCCCGTACAGCTCCTTGGTTCCAGCCAGCGTCCGCTTCCACCTCAAGGCCCCGGTGCGGGCGTCCGCGGCGAAGGCCACTGCGTCACCGGACCAGTCGGTGCTGCCCATGCCGCCACGGACCGAGGTGCTTCCGTAGACGGTGTGGCCCTCGGCCGTGAGCCCCACGATCGAGAGTTCGGGGATCAGCTTGTTGTAGACGGTCACCTTGCCCGTGGACCGCTCGTAGGTGCCCAGTGCACCGCCGCGCAGACCGTACTCGGGGACCGTGCCGAAGGCCACGTGCGACTCCGCCGAGGCCCACGCGAAGATTCGGGACTGTTGGTGCGAGTCGCTCAGATGCGCTCTCGTCGCGAAGGCCGAAGGGTCCTGGACGCCCTTGGTGAGGCTGTGGGTGACCACGACGGCCTTGGGGTACGAGCCCACGAAGAGCGTCCGGCCGTCGATTGCCATGCCCTCGATCTGCTCGATCTCCGCGCCGGAAGCCGAATGCGCGAACTCCCCGGTGGCGAGGTTCGTGGAGCACAGGCCGTCGCCACGGTAACCCCCGGCGTAGGCGGTGTTCGTGTCGCCGTCGATGACCATGGACTGCGTCGCCAGTGGCACGGGCACCACCTGGTAGGAGACCGTGGAGGACACAGTTCCGGTGGTGCTTATCCGGGCGGCGGCGAGGGTGGGGGTCTCCGTGGTCACCAGGTAGACGGTGGAGCCCACCAGATCGACGCTGGCGGTGGTGCGGATCGGCACGGACCCCACGAGCTCCGAACGCATGGTCGGTTCCGTGACCTTGATCCGGCGAACGTTGCCCCACGAGTTGACGTAGATCCAGCCGTTGCCGTCGGCCGGGCTGATCGAGCTGCCGGAGAAGGTGACGGGCGGGGCCTCCCACAGCCCGGAGACCGAGTCGTGGACGCTGACGATACTGCTCCCGGCCTTGTTCCGGTGCCACACGAACACCTTCCGGCCGCGGGCGAGCACGCGCTGGATGACGTAGTTCGTGCCCCGGTCCGGGATGCCGACCCGCGTCACGACACCGGGCGCGTCCACGTCGATCCGGAAGAGGTCCGGGTCCTCCGTCCCGGTGGCCGCCCACAGGGTACGGCGGTCCGGGGACAGGGTCAGGCCCCGCGCGTAGGTGTTGCCGTTCCCCAGCGCCGGGGTCCGGGTGAGCTCCCGGCCGGTGGCGGGGTCGAGGCAGAGCAGCACGCCGTCCGGGAACGTGCCGGCCCAGATGCGGCCTCTGTGGTCGATCTGGAGATCGTAAAGGGTGGTGAGACCCGCGGCGGCGGTGCCGAACTGCCGGACCTCGCGACCGGTGATGGACGCGACCATCAGGGACCGTCCGGACGTGAAGTAGAGATTCCCCGTGCCGTCGTGCACCCAGTTCCCCTCGACCGGCCCCGGCGTGGAGCCACGGAAGTACAGCTGGCCCGTGTCGGCGTGGAAGATCTGGACGGTGTCGATCCCCTCCCCGGCGTTGAAGCTCACCAGGTACCGTGTGCCGCCCACGGAGATCGATCCGACCCCGGTGGTGGACGTCAGCGAGAAGCTGCGGAACATGCCCTGATGCCGTCCGGCCACGATGCCACCGACGCGCAACGGGCCCATGGCAACGGCCTGGCCCAGGACCACGGCGGCCGCGGCCGGACGTGCGGTGAGCGCGGTCGAGGCCATCACGGCAGAGGACCCGAGCAGGGCGGTGGCTCCGAGCAGGTGACGCCGGGAGAAGCCGGCGGAGCAGGACGCGCGGGGTATCTGGAACATGGGGCACTTCCGATGCGGAGGGAGGTGGTCCGCGGGCAGTCCGACGTCAGTCGCCATGCCCACGGTCCGGACGGCATGGTCGTTGCAAAAGCAACAACTTGTCCGCCAATGTACCTACAGGCCCGAGTTGTCGCCACCCTCATGACGATCGGCGAAGCAACCATCCACCGACCGGCGCGATCAGGTGGTCCAGGTCCTGCCCGCCCGGTAGTGGGCCGTCACCCCCCGGGAAAAGCGCTGGCGGACCTCAGTGCCCACCCGGTACTCGTCGGTGACCGGCCAACCCCATCCTCGCTCGCAGCCGGCCTGCTTCCACGCCCGCCCGATCGCCCCGTACTCCTTCACCGCCCGGGCTCCCGTGCTCGGACTCCAGAGAATCTTCGTGGACCGGCCGTCCTTCCGGAACACCTGATAGGCCCCGCCCGGAATGGTCCGCTCGGCGAACAGGGGCGGCCCGTACACGGCTGCCCCGCCGCCCGCGGTGTACTTCACCCCGATGGCACCCCTGACGCCCACCGTCCCGGCTGTGACGGCCGCCTGGTTCAGGCGCAGCTTCACCACGTCGTTGCCCACGGTCACCCACAGGGCGCCGGCCCCGTCGAAGCCCAACTGGTTGTTCGCTCCGGTGAGCACCGTGGACGACCGGCCGGTGGCCGGCTCCAGCACCGTCAGGACGCCCCCCGCCAGGTGGGCCAGCCGGTCCGTGTCGGGAATGCGGGCCAACTGCACGCTGTTCCAGGTCGCCCGCCCGGCCCGGGAGCCGAGCACGAAGGTGCGCACGGGGGCGCCGTCGGACACCCGCAGCTCCACGACCGTGTCGAGGGTCCCTACGTAGAGTCGCGTCCCGAGCAGGACCGGGTCGTAGGCCTCGTCGAGGCCCGGGAGAGTCCTGCGCCATGTGAGCGCGCCGGTCCGGGCGTCGGCGCGGAACACCACCGCGTCCCCGTGCCAGTCGGCGGACCCCATGCCTCCCCGCACGGACGTCGTTCCGTAGACCGTGTGCCCCGTGGCCGTGAGGCCGACGATCGACAGTTCCGGGATGAGCTTGTTGTAGACCCTGACCGCACCGGTGGCCCGGTGCACCGTGCCCAGCGCGCCACCACGGTCGCCGTACTCGGGGACCGTGCCGAAGACGACGTGGTCCTGCGCGATCGCCCAGGCGAAGATCCGGTCCTGCCGGTGGCTGGATCCCAGTGCTGCCATCCGGCGGTATGACGTCCCGGCTCGCACGCCGGCCGAGGTGCTGTGCCGGACGATCACGGCACCACCGTACGAGCCCATGTAGAGATGTCCCCCGTCGACGATCATGCCTTCGATCTGCGCGACGCCGGCACTCGCGGCGGAGTGCGCGAACGCTCCCGTCGCCAGATTGGTCGAGCACACTCCGTCACCCTGGAAGCCGCCGGCGTAGAGGACGTTGGTCCGGCGGTCGATGACCATGGACTGTGTCTTGACCGGCCCGGGGATCAAGCCGTAGCTCACCCGCCCCAGAGCTGTGCCGGACATGGCGAGACGCTGAGCAGCCAGCAGCGAGGGTCCCTCGTCGATCAGATACACCGTGGACCCCGCGAGCGCCGTGTGGACGGCGGTGGCGCTGAGCCCGGTGGCAACCGTCACCGCCTCCAAGGTCGCCTGGTGAGGGTTGAGACGGACCAGCGAGCCCTTGGCGTTGACATAGACGTGCCCGTCCGCAGCCGCGGCGGAGACGCACCAACCGACGATGGGAGTCGGGCACGCCGACCACGTGCGGGTCACGTCGTCGTAGACGGAGATGGTCTCCTTGCCGGAGGCGTTCGTGTGCCATACGAAGACCTTGCGGCCCCGTGCGTGCATGCGCATCACCATGGACGGGACCTTCCGTGAGGGCAGGGCGATCCGCACCGGAGACGAGGGTCTGTCCACGTCGATGCGGTACACGGCCGGGTCGGCTGTGCCGGCGCCGGCCCACACGGTCCGTCCGTCCGGTGAGATCGTGATCCCGCGGGCGTACTGGTTCCCCGCGCCCAGGATCGGCGTCCGCGCCAGTTCGCGTCCGTCGGCCGGGTTCAGGCACACGACCCGGCCCAACGGATAGCTGCCGGTCCAGATGCGCCCACGGTGGTCGAACTGGAACTCGTAGGACGTGAGCATGCCGGCGGGGAAGGCGCCCAGCGTCCTGAGCGTCCGTTGCCCGAGCGACGCGACCATGAGGGTCTTGCCGACGCCGAAGTAGACGTTGCCCTTGCCGTCGTGGCCGAAGCTGCCGGTCGGAGTGGCCCCCGTCGACCCCTTCATGTGGAGAGCGCCCGTGTCGGCATCGAACACCTGCACGGAGTCGGCGCCGCTCCCTGCGTTGAGTGTGAGGACGAAGTTCCTGTTGCCGTACCGGAGCGCTCCGACGGAGTTGGAGCTGACGATGCTGAAGGTGCGGAACAGATTGCGATGACGGCCGACCACGGTGCCCGTCAGGCCGAGCGGGCCGGAGGCAGCCCGGCTTCCCAGCACCACGGCCGCAGCAGCCGGCGTCGACGTGGTCGCCGTGACGGCCGCCCCCACGGCGAGGGCTCCTCCCAACAGGCCACGCCGTGAGACGGTGCAGGATGTGGACGTGCTCGATTGCCCCAGCATGCGATTCCCCCGATTCGCTGTACTTCGGGCGGACCCCCCGATCCGCCCGACGCTCGTCGCGGTGGACGATCCACCCACCACGACCCGCCAGACTCCGAGGAGCCTGGCACCGGACGCAAGGAATTGCATCCGTAAACATGACATCGCAGCGTGCGGCATCGGTGGAACCCACACAACCGGGGACGCGATGGGCTGTGGGGCCCACGGTGTCCCCCCCCCCGTTGTGGGCCGGTCGGGGGAAAGTCCGGGGCCGGATCGGGGTACGGATCCACGAGGCGACCCGCGCGCCCGCCTTCTTCGCCCGTCCGCGACTCCTACACTGGAGGCGCCCGGCGCTCCCCGGCGCCTCCCGCCCCCTGAAGGACCTGCCTCGTGCCTCGATTCACGCCGTACCCCCGCGGGTTCGTGCTCAGCCCGGACCCTATCGACACGCAGAGGCTGCCACCCCACTACCGCGCCTCGTGGATCGTCGACGCCTGGCACTTCGCCCACGACCCGATCCGTGAGCCTGCACTCGCCGTGGACGAGGCCACCGGCTGGTTCGTGCTGGTGCACGGAACGTGCTTCGCGGTCGGTGACGAGGACGTGGCCGACGTCGCCCCGTGGCTGCTGGCAAAGTGCCTCCGCAGCGAGAGCGAGTTCTTGGACGCACTCGACGTCCTGGCGGGCCGGCACGTCGTGGTCACCGGCGACCCGACCGGCGCCACGGTCTACCAGGACGCCGCGGGTGCGCGCTCGCTGTACTACTCCCCCGCGGCGCGCCTCGTGGCCTCCCACGCCCACCTGGTCCAGGACATCGCCCCCCACCCCCCGACTCCTCCCGAGCTGGGCCCGACCACCGTCACGGCCACCTGGGATCTGACGCCGTGGGACGGGATCCTCGCCCTGCTCCCCAACCACCGTCTGGACCTCGACAGCTGGCGGACACAGCGCTTCTTCCCGCGCCGTTCCAACGCCTACGCCCAGTGGCCTGTGGAACAGCGCCTCGATCTCCTGGAAGCGCTGTGGCACCGGGAGCTGGATGCCCTGACGGCGGCGTTCGACGACATCGCGGTCTCCGTCACGGGCGGTTCGGACAGCCGGGTCGTCCTGGCGCTGTCCCGACCGCATCTGCCCGCCCTGAAGGGATTCACCTACACCGCGAGGCGCGACGACGAGGGCAACGCGTGGACCCGGTCGCTGTCACGGGATGAGCGACTGGTCCGGCAGCTGCTCGACATCGTGCCGATGCGCCACGAGTTCTTCGTCCACGGCGACAAGAGCGCGCCCGTCGGGGCCGAACTCACCGAACTGCTCCGCCGCAACTCGCTCGGCAACCACGGCCGCTGGCTGATTCCCCACTACAACCGCTCGTTGCCCGGGGACGACGTGATCCATCTGCGGGGCAACGCCTTCGAGATCGCCCGGGGGTACTACGGGCCCACCCGCGACAACGACACCGTGGACGAGGTGCGGCGGGTGTTCACCGAGAAGGCGGCACAACGACTGGCCGACGGGTCCCGGGCGGAGCTCACCGACCGCCAGCGCGACCATGTCGACAGCCTGCTGGAGCGGCTCGGCTACCAGGAGGAGCTGTGGGGCTACCACCGCCTCGACCTGTTCTACTGGGAGTACCGGTGCGGCCGCTGGCTCGCGGAGATGCTGAACGAGAACGACGTCAGCTTCGACACCGTCATGCCCGTGAACGTCCGCGCCATCCTCGAGATCCTCCTGTCCTTCGACCTCGAGGACCGGGCGGCCGGCGTCGCCTTCGCCGAGCTCATCAACCGCACCTTCCCCGTGCTGAACTTCGTGGGCAAGAACGACGACCGGAACCTGTACGAGCAGGTGCGGGACGCTCACGACTCAGGGACCCGCTCCGACGGCAGCGCCTGGCTGGAGGCGGGCATGCGTGTGGTCGGGGAGGACGGAACGGTCCTCGAGGACGGGGTTGCAGCGGACCAGGCCGATCTGCAGCTGCCGCTGCGGCACTTCGTGCCCGGCCGTGCGGCAGCACGCCGGATCGGTCGACCCGCCGGTCCGGGGACGCTGACGTTCCGGTTCCACTCCCCGTACGTCTCTCCTCTGGCGCGGGAGAAGTTCATCTACCGTCTGCGGGTCAACGGTCAGGTGCTGGCCGAGGTCGACGGCGCGGCCTGGGCGGAGATGTCCTACGTGACGGTGCACAATCTGGGCGCCGAAGACACGGTGGACGTGAACGTAGCGGCCCTGGCCACGATGACCCGGCCGTCCTGGAGCACCGCCACCCGCGCCTATCTGGACCATCTCCGGTTCACCGCGCGGGAGGCGGACGGTCCGGTCCGCGTCGCTACCAGCAATCCGTACACGCAGTACCCGGTCTTAACCGACGAGGCCGGGGTCGCCTTGCGGGACCCCGGCCTCGTCTCGACGGGGCCGACTCAAACGGGCGCCGGCTCGCC
>NZ_LDNX01000109.1:0-2765 GCF_001027955.1 Kocuria sp. SM24M-10
GTGCCGCGGCGTGCCCCGGCCGGGGCACGCCGCGGCACGGCGGCTCAGACCGGCAGCGGGGTCTTCCGCAGCGCCTCCTGCAGGGCGCCCAGGACGAGCGCCACGGACCCGGCGTGGGCGTTGGGACCCATCAGCCCGATCCGCCAGACCGTGTCGGCGTACTCCTTGACGCCCGCGCCGATCTCCAGCGAGTAGTGCTCCAGCAGGTGGGCCCGGACCGCGGCGGAGTCGACCCCCTCGGGCACCTTCACGGTGGTCAGCTCCGGCAGTCGGTGGCCCTCGGCAGCGAACAGCTCCAGGCCCATCTCCTGCAGCCCGTCCTGCAGGGCGTCGCCCGCCGCCTGGTGGCGGGCCCACACGTTCTTCAGGCCCTCCTCGGAGATCCGGCGCAGCCCCGCGTCCAGGGAGGCGATCATGGCGGTGGGCGCGGTGTGGTGGTAGGTGCGGGCCCGGCCCTGCGCCTCCCCCACGTAGCCGCCGAGCATGCCGAGGTCCAGGTACCAGGACCGGGGATGGCGCACCCGGCGCTCGAACGCGGCGTCCGAGATCGTGAACGGCGCCAGCCCCGGGGCCACGCCCAGGCACTTCTGGGTGCCGGCGTAGCCGAGGTCCACCCCCCACTCGTCCGCGCGCAGCTCGATGCCGCCGATGGACGTGACGGCGTCGACGAGCAGCAGGGCGTCGCCCTTGAGCTCCCCCAGCGCGGCGATGTCCGAGCGCACGCCCGTGGAGGTCTCGGCGTGCACCGCGGCGATGATCTTCGGGGCCGGGTGCGCCTCGGCGACCTGCTGGGGGTCGATCGGCTGCCCGTACGGGAAGTCCACCCGCACCACCTCGGCGCCGCACCGGGCCGCGACGTCGCACATCCGCTCCCCGAAGAGGCCGTTGACCGCCACGACGACGACGTCGCCGTCCTCCACGGTGTTGACGAAGGCGGCCTCCATGCCGGCCG
This sequence comes from Kocuria sp. SM24M-10, assembly GCF_001027955.1. Taxonomy (NCBI): domain Bacteria; kingdom Bacillati; phylum Actinomycetota; class Actinomycetes; order Micrococcales; family Micrococcaceae; genus Kocuria; species Kocuria sp. SM24M-10. The sequence goes on from NZ_LDNX01000109.1 coordinate 953, forward strand.
AGCCGGTGGCGCTCAGCGGCAGGGTCCGCCGGTTGCGGGTGCCCCAGACCTCGCGCAGACCGTCGCAGGCGCTGTCCATGATCTCCAGGAACGCGGGGTCGAGGTGCCCGAGCAGCGGAAGGGCCAGCGCGGCCGTGGCCTCGGGATACGGGTTGGACGGGCCGGGGCCGAACAGGTGTCGCTGGATCACGGGCACGGAGCGCTCCTCACACGGACGGGTCATCGGGTCGGGAGCCCAGCCTAGCCGGGACGTCCTCCGGCACGGAGCCGGGCGACCGGTCCGGCGGCGGCGTGGCGGCCGCGCCCGCGCGCGGTCCCCGGGACCGCAGGGGCGGCTGTTGTGAAGCGGGACACTGCCCGGTAGCCTCTGGACTGGCCCACGGCGGGTTCGGGCGACCGGACTATCTACCAGGCAGAACTGCACCATCGATCACGCAGCGGCCGCCGTCGGCGCGTCTCCCGGTTCTGGCTCGGCGAGCTCCCCAGCGGCATCTGCCTCACCCGGGAGATCCGCATGAGCACGAACGAGACCACTGTTCCGGCCGAGGCCCGGCAGTTCCTGCGCGAGGCCATCGCGCTCGCGGTCGACAACGCCAAGGCCGACGGCGGGCCCTTCGGCGCCGTGGTCGTCACCGCCGACGGCCGCCGCTTCTCCGGCGTCAACCGTGTCACCGCCGACAGCGACCCGACCGCGCACGCGGAGGTGGTCGCCATCCGCACCGCCTGCCGGGAGCTCGGCACGTTCGACCTCTCCGGGGCGACCCTCTACGCGAGCTGCGAGCCGTGCCCGCTGTGCGTGTCCGCGTCCCTGTGGTCCCGCCTGGACGCGGTCTGGTTCGCGGCCGACCGGCACGACGCCGCGGCCGGGGGCTTCGACGACGCGGAGTTCCACGAGTACTTCGCCCGGCCGGTGGAGGAGCGCTCGCTGCCCGTGCGCCCCGTCGACCTCCAGGAGCGCACCGCGCCCTTCGAGGCGTGGGCGGCGAACACGGCCCGCACCGCCTACTGAGGAGCGCGCCCCGGCACGGGCCGGGGCCCGCACCGGACGCCATCAGGGCCCGGCGGCGTCCGGTGCGCCCGGCCGCTCGGCGGCGCGGCTCACCCGGACGGCGCCGGCGCCCCGGGCGACCCCGGAGCCCTCGAGCTCCTCGCCGGTGTCGACGGCGTCGGTGCCGTGGACGACCTCGATGACCGCGGGATCTCCGAGGTCCTCGGGACCCTCCGGATCATCCGGGCCGCCCACGTCCTCGTCGGCGTCCTCGGCGGCGTCGACGGCTGCGGCCATGGCGTGCAGGAAGGCGGTGACGGTGGCGGCCTGGTCCGGGTCCAGGGCCCGGGCGGCGGCCAGCATGCGTTCGTGCATCCGGCCCAGGGTGGTGCGCACCTCGCAGTCGGCCTCGGCGGTGGCCACGATCACCAGGGCGCGGCGGTCGGTGGGGTGCGGGCGGCGGGCGACGTGGCCGGTGCGGGTGAGCCGGTCCAGCAGGGTGGTGGTGGAGGCCGAGGAGATGCCCAGCCGGGCGGCGAGGTCGCGGGGGCTCATCGGGGTGCCGGCGCGGTGGGCCTCGAGCAGGTAGCGCAGGGCCAGGACGTCCTTCTCGCCCATGCCCATGGAGTCCTTGGTGCGCCGGCGCATCGCGGTCTCGGCGGTGCGGTAGGCGCGCAGGGCCTCGAGCACCTGCACCGGTCCGGGCCCGGCGGCGTCGTCGGTGCCGTACCAGTAGCCGGAGGAGGTGGGGACTCGAGACATCATGCCGATCATCCTAGGCCACCGACAAGCCCGGTAGTCGAGTAACTAGACAAACTAGACACA
>NZ_LDNX01000011.1:0-22611 GCF_001027955.1 Kocuria sp. SM24M-10
GGGGGCCGGGGACCACACCGGTCCCCGGCCCCCGCCGTGTCCCGACCCCTGTGGTAACTCCATGATTTTCGTTATATTGGGATCGGCCGGCTCAGCCGGCCCGACGGTCCGGGATGCATCCCCCCATGGCATCCGGGCCGCCGGCCGGGATCGAGGTCGCCGGTGAGCACCCGAGCGGTGCCCGGTGGCGGCGGGGTCCCCCCACCCGCGCCGCGATCCACCGATCTCTCCCGGCCCATCCCGGCGGACCGGCTCCGCCGCCGCCGGGAGTCGGCCGGCAGGTCCGAGGACCTGCCGGCCGATCCCGGTCCGCCCCGTCCTACGCCGTCCGGCGCCTGTGGTTCGATGGTCCCGGACCCGGGACGGCCCCGGTCCCGTCGGAAGGATGCGCATGTTCCTGCTGGGCCCCGAGGCGGACCTCGTCTTCTCCGCGAGCGACCTGGTGCGCGCGGCCGAGTGCCCGTTCGCGAGCCTGAGCGTCCTGGACGAGCTGCTCGGCCGGGCGCCGCGGCGCCCGGAGGAGCGCGACGCGATGCGCACCCGCACGGCCGCCCTGGGCGACGCCCACGAGCACCGGGTCCTCGCCGCCCACCGGACGGCGTTCGGCCCCTGGGACCCGGCCACGGGCCGCGGCGTCTACGAGGTCGAGCCGGTCCGCGGTGCGGACCGGGCCGGGCTGGCGGCCAAGCACGCGGAGTCCCTGGCCGCCCTCCGCGCCGGGGCGGACGTCGTCTTCCAGGCCTCCTTCTTCGACGGCGGCTTCCACGGCCGCGCCGACTTCCTCGTCCGCCGCCCGGACGGCGCCTACGCCGTCCACGACACCAAGCTCGCCCGGCACGCCAAGGTCACCGCCCTGCTCCAGCTCGCCGCCTACGCCGACCAGCTCGAGCGGGCGGGAGCACCCGTGGCGCCGGAGGTCACGCTGGTCCTGGGCGACCAGCGGGAGGCCGTCTTCCCCGTCGCCGAGCACCTGGCCGTCTACCAGGAGCGCCGGGAGCGCTTCGTGGCCGCCGCCGCCGCCCACCGGGCGCGCACCGGCCCCGTCCGGTGGCACGACGACCGTGTGGGCCGCTGCGGGCGCTGCGGGCACTGCGCGCGGGCCGTCGCCGAGCACCGGGACCTGCTGCTGACCGCCGGCATGTCCGTGCGGATGCGCCGCACGCTGCGGGAACGGCACGGGGTGCGCACCGTCGACGAGCTCGCCGGGCTCGAGGACCCGCGGCTGCCGGCCGCGGTCCGCCGGCTGCGGGACCAGGCCGCGATGCAGACGGGCCGCGGCGGCGAGGACGGGGCCGTCGAGTGGGTGAAGGACGGGCGGACCCACCGCACGGCCTACCGGGTCACCAGCACGGAGCCGCTGCGGCGGCTGCCCGCCCCGAACGCCGGGGACGTGTTCTTCGACTTCGAGGGCGACCCCCTGTGGCAGGACCCCGCGGACCCGGCGTCCTGGGGGCTCGAGTACCTCTTCGGGGTCGTGGAACAGCCCGCCGCCCCGGGCGCCGAGCCCGTCTTCCGGCCGTTCTGGGCCCACTCGCGGGACCAGGAGCGCACCGCGCTGCGGGAGTTCCTGGACTACGTGGCCGAGCGCCGGGAGCGCTTCCCCGGGATGCACGTCTACCACTACGCCGACTACGAGAAGGCGGCCCTGCGCCGGCTCTCCCTGGTCCACGCCGTGGGCGAGGACGCCGTGGACCGGCTGCTGCGCGAGAACGTCCTGGTGGACCTCTACGACACCGTGCGGGGAAGCCTGCGGCTGTCCGAGAACTCCTACTCCATCAAGAAGCTGGAGCCGCTGTACATGGGCCGGCACCTGCGCACCGGGGACGTGGTGGACGCCGGGGCGTCGGTGGTGGCCTACGCCGACTCCTGCGCCGCCCGGGACGCCGGACAGGCGGAGGAGGCGGACCGGATCCTGGCGGGGATCGCCGACTACAACGCCTACGACTGTCTCTCGACCCTGCGGCTGCGGGACTGGCTGCTCGGCCTGGCCGGGATCTCCGCCGATCCCGCGGGGCACCGGCCCGCCCCGGTCCCGGCCGAGCCCGCCGAGGAGCTGCCCGGGACCGTGATGACGGACGCGGAGCAGCGGCTGCGCGAGTTCCTGGACCGCCCGGGGGCCGCCGACGGGCTCGGGCCCCGGCAGCGCACCGCCGTGGCGATGGTCGCCTCCGCCACCGGCTACCACCGCCGTGAGCGCAAGCAGTACTGGTGGTCCCACTTCGACCGCCTGGAGGGCCCGGTCGAGGACTGGGAGGACACCCGCGACGTGTTCGTGGTGCAGCGGGCGGAGGTGCTCGAGGACTGGGCGAAGGACCCGGCCAAGCGCGCCGGCGCCGCGCCCACCCGCCTGCTGCGCCTCGCGGGCCGGTTCGGCGAGGGCTCCACGCTCCGGCCGGGGGCCACCGGGCTGTTCCTGGTCTACGGCCCGCCCGTTCCCGCCCACCTCGCCGAGGAGGCCGCCGGACGCGGCAGCGGCCGGGCCGGGGACTGGACCGCCGCGCTGGAGGAGCTCGACGAGCGCGAGGACGGCACGGCGATGCTCACCGTGCGGGAGCGGCTGCGCACGCCCCGCGGCGCCGCCGCCCCCGAGCCCTGGGCCGAGCTGCCCCTGGCGCTGACCCCGGAGCGGCCGATCGCCACCGCCTCCCTCGAGGAGTCGCTGCAGGCGCTGGCCGCCCGCACCGCCGACGCCCTGCCGGAACTGCCCGAGCTGCCGGGGCTGCGGCTGCTCCTGCGCGAGCCGCCGCGCCCGGCCGGCGGCGGGCCCCTGCCCGTCCCGGGACCCGGCGGCACGATCGACGCCGTGGTCCAGGCCCTGCGCGCGCTGGACCGCAGCTTCCTCGCCGTCCAGGGACCTCCGGGCAGCGGCAAGACGTTCCTCGGCTCCCACGTCATCGGCCGGCTGGTGGAGGGCGGGTGGCGGATCGGCGTGGTCGCCCAGTCCCACGCGGTCGTGGAGAACCTGCTGGGCGGGGTGATCGCGAAGGGCGGCGTGCCCGCCGAGCGCGTCGGCAAGAAGGCGCCGGCCGGGCGCCCCGCGTCCGGTCAGGGGCCCTGGCGGACGCTCGCGGGCCGGGACCTCGCCGCGTTCCTCGCCGAGGGCGGCGCCGTGGTCGGCGGCACGGCGTGGGACTTCTCCAACGCCGCGTACCTCGAGGACGAGGCCCTGGACCTGCTCGTGGTCGACGAGGCCGGGCAGTACTCGCTCGCCAACACCCTGGCCGTGTCCCGGGCCGCGCGCCGGCTGCTGCTGCTCGGGGACCCCCAGCAGCTGCCGCAGGTCTCGCAGGGCACCCATCCCCTGCCCGTCGACGAGTCGGCGCTCGGCTGGCTCTCCCACGGGTCCCCCACGCTGCCGGCGGAGTACGGCTACTTCCTGGACCACACCTGGCGGATGCACCCCGAGCTGTGCGAGCCGGTCTCCGAGCTCTCCTACGCCGGGCGGCTGGGCTCCGCACCGGCCGCGTCCCGGCGGGAGCTCAGCGGTGTGGCCCCGGGCCTGCGCACCTGCTACGTCGAGCACACCGGCAACCGCACGGCCTCCCCCGAGGAGGCCCGGCAGGTCGTGGCGCTGGCCCGGGAGTTCGTGGGCACCCCGTGGCGTGCCGGTCCGGACGCCGCGCCCGTGGCGCTGACCCCCGCGGACGTGCTCGTGGTGGCGGCCTACAACGCCCAGGTCGAGCTCGTGGCCCAGGAGCTGCGCGCGGCCGGGCTGCGGGACGAGGAGGGCGGAGGGGTCCGGGTGGGCACCGTCGACCGCTTCCAGGGGCAGGAGGCCCCCGTGGTCATCGTGTCCATGGCCGCCTCGTCCGCCGAGGGCCACCGGGGCATGGAGTTCCTGCTGTCCCCCCACCGGCTCAACGTGGCGGTCTCCCGCGGGCAGTGGTGCGCCGTGCTCGTGCGCTCCCCCGCCCTGACGGACTACCTGCCCGCCACCCCGGAGGGCCTGCAGCTGCTGGGCCGGTTCACCCGGCTGTGCCGCCGCGGAGCGGGCCCGGGGTCGCCGTGAGCGGCGAGCGCTCGGTGCGCGTGCCCTACGTCCTGCACTTCGAGAGCCGGACGGTGGTGCTCGGGGAGCCGGCCCATCTCGAGGAGCTCGACGCCCTGCTGCGGGGCGCGGGGGTGGCCACCCGCCCCACCTACTGGCACGGGATGCAGCGGGACGACCCGGGAGCGGCCCTGAACAGCGTGGGCACCGACCTCACCGCGGAGCACTTCTGGGACCGGGTCGACGCCGGGGCCTTCGCCGCCGCGCGCTGGCCCGTGGACCTGGACGGCCCGCTCTACCTGCCCGCCCCGCCGTGGTGGGTGCAGCGGGCCCGGGCGTGGGAGTACGACCCCGTGGCGCCGGCCCTGGGCGCGGCCGAACCCGGCGGCTGGCTGCGCGTGCCCGGCTGGGCCGGCACCGAGAACAACGACGCCGGGGGGCCGGTGGGGCTGCTGCAGCTCACCGACCCGGCGTCCTTCTGGGTGTTCGCCTCCGACGCCGACCTCACGGAGGTCGCCGCCACGGCCAAGGAGCTCACCCGGTTCCGGCAGGGCTTCGACCGGCTCACGGCCTACTTCGACCCCGACGACCGGATCGGCTGCCTGCGCCTGCCCCTGATCTGCCGGGAGCCGCTGGAGGACGAGCTGCTCGCCCGGGGCGTGGACATCGAGCCGCGGTTCTGGGAGTGAGCCCCGGCCGCGCCGCCGGGACCGGGCTCCCGCGGTGACCGATACTGGGAGCGTGTACGTCGTGAGCCTGGACCAGCGCCACCGCGAGGCGGGGGACCTCGCGCCGGCGCTGCTGCGCCGGCTCGGGGACCTCGGGACCGTGGTGCCCTTCCAGGGCGCCCGGGCGCACGCGGTGCAGGGCATCACCGCGGACCCGGCCGAGGCGGTGGCCGCGGCCCTGGCCGGGCTGCGCGGCGAGGCGTGGCGCGTGGGGATCGGAGTGGGCCCGGTCGGGCTCGAGACCGTCACCGGCTCCGACGGGCGGACGGGCCTGCGCGCCGACGGTCCCGGGACGGTGCAGGCCCACCACGCCGCCGCGGCGGCCGCCCGGACGGGGCGGGTCCCGGTGTGCGTGGCCGCGGAGGACGCCGCGGCCGCGGCCCGGGCCCAGTCCGTGCTGCGGCTGCTGGGGCGGATCGTGGCCCAGCGCACGGCGGCGGAGTGGCGCGTCGTGGACCTCCTCGTCCCCGGGGCGCGCGGCCAGCAGAAGGTCGTGGCCGGGGAGCTGGGCATCACCCCGCAGGCCGTCTCCAAGGCGGTGGCGCGCGCCCTGTGGCAGGAGGAGTGGGACGCCCGCCCCGCCGCGGCGCGGCTGCTCGAGCTGTGCGCACCGCCCGGAGCCGGCCCGGGGGCTCAGGCCTCGACGATGAACCCCTTGGAGAGCATCCACTCGTAGGCGACGTCGGCCGGGTCCCGTCCCTCGACGTCCACCTGCCGGTTGAGCTCCTGCATCACGTCGTCGGTCAGCGCCTGGGAGATCGGCTCCAGGACCTCTTCCAGGGCCGGGAACTCCTGCAGCAGCTCCGTGTTGAACACCGGGGCGGCGTTGTAGGCCGGGAAGAACTGCCGGTCGTCCTCGAGGACGGTCAGGTCCAGGGCGGGGATGCGGCCGTCGGTCGAGAACACCTCCCCGAAGTTGCACTCGCCGCTGTCCGTGGCCGAGTAGATCGCCCCGGTGTCGTAGATGCCGATGTTGTCCTCCGGCACCTCGCTGCCGCGGTCGAGGCCGTAGTGGGCGAGCAGCGGGGTCAGCCCGTCGCTGCGGGAGTTGAACTCCGCCTCGACGCAGAACGTGCGCTCGGCCACCGGCAGCTCCGCGATGTCCGAGACCGTCTCCAGCCCGTTGGCCTCGGCGTACTCCGTGCGCACGGCCATGGCGTAGGTGTTGTTGAGCGCGGCCGGGGCCCCCCAGGTCAGCCCGTTGCCCAGGTCCTCGTCGTGCACGGCCTGCCACTGCTCCTGCTGGTCCGGGATGCCCTGCTCGTGGCCGAGGTAGGTGAGCCACGCCGTGCCGGTGTACTCGAGGGTCAGGTCGGCGTCCCCGGACAGCATGAGCTCGCGCACCGGCTGGGAGCCGGGCACGTTGGTGAGGTCCTCGGTCTCGAAGCCTGCGGCCTCCACGGCCAGCACGGCGATCTTGCCGAGGATCAGCTGCTCGGTGAAGTTCTTGGACGTCACCTTCACCTCGGTCCCCTCGGCGCCCTCGACGGGCTGGATGGAGCCGGGCTCGGCGGCGGGCACGTAGGCGGTGGAGGGCTCCAGCCCGCAGCCGGCCAGCAGCAGCGCGGCGCCGGAGAGCAGCAGGGCGGCGCCCGCGGGGCGTGGGGTTCTCATCGCAGTCCCTTCGGGCGCGCGACGTGCTCCACGACGCGGCCGATCCAGTCGATGGTCAGCGCGAGCAGCGCCACGAGGATCGAGCCGGCGACGAGCACCCGCACGAGGTCGAGGTTGACGCCCGTGGTGATCAGCAGCCCCAGTCCACCGCCGTTGACGAAGGTGGCCAGGGTGGCGGTGCCGACCACCAGGATCAGCGCGGTCCGCACCCCGGCCAGCATGACCGGCACCGCCAGCGGCAGCTCGACGCGGAGCAGGACCGCGAGCGCGCTCATGCCCATGCCGCGACCGGCCTCCACGAGGCTGCGGTCGACGCCGTCGAGGCCGACCATGGTGTTCTTGAGCACGGGCAGGATCGCGTAGACGATCAGGGCGACCACGGAGGCCTGGAAGCCGAAGCCCAGCCAGAACGCGAACAGCACGATCAGCCCCACGGCCGGGGCGGCCTGGCCGATGTTCGCCACGGCGATCACCGGGCCGGTGAGGAAGCGCAGCGGCGCGCGGGTGAGGAGGATCCCCACCGGCACGGCCACCAGCAGCACCACCACGGTGGCCACCACGGTCAGCTGCAGGTGCTGCACCGTGAGGTCCCACAGCGCCCCGGGGCGCAGGGTCACCGCCTCGGTCTCCGTCAGCTCCGCGGTGGACAGCCACAGCGCCAGCAGGCCCAGCGCCGCGAGGATCGCCACGGGCTGCAGGAGCATCCCGCGCCAGGTCCGCCGGTCGACGTCGGCGGAGGCGTCCGGGGCCGCCGGGCCGTCCTGGGGCCCGGGGCCGGCCGCCGCGGGCCGTTCCGCCTGCGTGCTCATCGGTCCCCACCGCCGGGACCGGCCGGGCTCACGGCGGGCATCTCCCCCGTGTTGTGCCCCAGCGGCGCCTCCTCGGGGTCCACGGCGCGGCGGGCCTCCGTGATGGCGGCCATGACGGTCTCCACGTAGATGACGCCCTCGAAGCGGTCCCGGGGCCCGACCACGAGGGCCGCTCCGGTGCTCGAGACGAGCATCGTGTCCAGCGCGTCGTTGAGCGTGGCACCGGTGCCGACCAGCGGCAGCCGCTCGTTGCGGTCGCCGGGGACCGTGCTGAAGCGCTCCAGCTGGCGGCGGGCGGGCCAGGACAGCGGGCGGTCCCGGTCGTCGAGGACCACGACGTCCCGGGTGCCGGCCTGCTCGCCGCGGGCGAGCACCGCCTGCACGTCCTCGCCGGGCCGGGCGGTCACGGCGGGGACGAGGTCCACCTCCCGGACCCGGGTGAGGGTCAGCTGCTTGAGCCCGGCGCCCGTGCCGATGAAGTCCTCCACGAACTCGTCGGCGGGCTCGGCCAGGATCCGCTCGGGGGCGTCGTACTGGACCACCCGGGCGCCCTCGTCGAAGACCGCGATCCAGTCGCCCAGCTTCACGGCCTCGTCGAAGTCGTGGGTGACGCACACGATGGTCTTCTGCAGCTCGTGCTGGATGTTGATGAGCTCGTCCTGCAGGCGCTGCCGGGTGATGGGGTCCACGGCGCCGAAGGGCTCGTCCATGAGCAGCACCGGCGGGTCCGCGGCCAGCGCGCGCGCCACTCCCACGCGCTGCTGCTGCCCGCCCGAGAGCTCCCGGGGATAGCGGTCCCGGTACACGGCCGGGTCGAGGGAGACGAGCTCGAGCAGCTCGTCCACGCGGGCGGCGATGCGGGCCCGGTCCCAGCCGAGCATCTTCGGGACCATGCCGATGTTGGTGGCCACGCTCATGTGCGGGAAAAGCCCGCCGGCCTGGATGACGTAGCCGATGCCGCGGCGCAGCTCGTCGCCGTTCATCGAGGTGACGTCCTGGCCGTCGATCACGATCCGGCCCTCGGAGGGCTCGATGAGCCGGTTGATCATCTTCAGGGTGGTGGTCTTGCCGCACCCGGAGGGTCCCACGAGCATCACGGTGCTGCCCGCGGGGATCTCCAGGGTCAGCCCGTCCACGGCGGCCCTGGCCTGCCCGGGGTACCGCTTGGAGACGTTCTCCAGCAGGATGCGGGCTCCGGTGACGGAGGGGGCGGTGCGGGGGGCGGAGTCAGACACGGATACCTCGCGATGTGGTGAGTCGGCCGAGCAGCACGAGCAGCCCGTCCAGGATGAGGGCGACGACGACGACCGCCACGACGCCGGTGAGGACCGAGGCCAGGGAGTTGGCGCCGCCGAGCCGGGACAGGCCGGAGAAGATGAAGCCGCCCAGGCCCGGGCCGAGGACGTAGGCGGCGATGGCGGCCACGCCCATCACCATCTGGGCGGAGATCCGCATGCCGGCCTGGATGACCGGCCAGGCCATCGGCAGCTCGACCCGCAGGAACGTGGCGCCACGGCTCATGCCCAGACCGCGGGCGGCCTCGACGGTGGCCGGCGGGACACCGGCCAGGCCGACCACCGCGTTGCGCAGGACCGGCAGGACGGCGAAGAAGGTGACGACCACGACCGCGGGCAGCACCCCGAAGCCCAGCGGGGCGATGAGCAGGCCGATGAGGGCGAAGGAGGGGATGGTCAGACCCACGGCGGAGACGTTGTTGGCCACGGTGGTGAGCCGGGGCGAGCGGTAGCACAGGGCCGCCAGGGCCACCGCGAGGACCGTGGCCAGCACCAGGCACTGGACCACCAGGGAGAAGTGCTGCCAGCTGGCGAAGAGGATCTGCTCCCACCGGTCGGACACGTAATCGAGCACGGTACGCCTTTCGGCTTGTCGGCGATGACGTGGTCACCCGGTCTGCCGAAAACCCTATCACCAGGGCCTCCCCCGGGCGTGGCCCGGGTCACTCCCGGGGGCGGAGCCGGTTGTCCGGTGCCCCCGCCGTTGGCAGACTCGGGGGATGACACGGACCCCGGAGACGTACGACGTGGTGGTGATCGGCGGCGGGCCGGTCGGCGAGAACGCGGCCGGCCGCGTGGTGCGGGGCGGGCTGAGCGCCGCGCTCGTGGAGGCGCAGCTCGTGGGCGGGGAGTGCTCCTACTGGGCCTGCGTCCCCTCCAAGGCGCTGCTCCGCCCGGGCGCCGCGGTCGAGGCCGCCCGGGGGGTGGCCGGGGCCGCGCAGGCCGTCACCGGGCGCCCGGACGCGGCCGCGGCGCTGCGCCGCCGGGACGCCTTCGCCGCGCACTGGGACGACTCGGGCCAGGCCGAGTGGCTCGCCGGAGCCGGCGTGGAGCTGCTCCGGGGACGGGCGCGGCTGACCGGGCCGCGGCAGGTCGAGGTGACCGCCGGGGACGGGGGCGTGCGCCGGCTCGCGGCCCGCCACGCCGTGGTGCTGGCCACGGGCTCGCGCCCGGTCGTGCCTCCGGTGCCGGGGCTGGCGGACGCCCCGTTCTGGGGCACGCGGGAGGCCACCGCCGCCCGGGAGGTCCCCGGCTCCCTCGCGGTGCTCGGCGGCGGGGTGTCCGGCACGGAGCTGGCGCAGGCCTTCGCCCGGCTGGGCTCCCGGGTCACCGTGGTCGCCCGCAGCCGGCTGCTGGGCGCCTTCCCGCGGCCGGCCGCACGGCTGGTGGCCGACGCGCTGGAGGCCGAGGGGGTCACCGTCCTCGAGGGACGGGGCACGGACCGGGTCCGGCACGGCGAGGACGGCATCGAGCTCGTCCTCGACAACGGCCGGACGGTCTGCGCGGAGCGGCTGCTCGTGAGCACCGGGCGGCGCCCCGCCCTGGACGGCCTCGGGCTCGAGGAGCTCGGCCTGGACCCCGCGGAGCTGCAGGTGGACGCCTCCGGGCGGGTGGCCGGACCGCAGGAGCAGTGGCTGTACGCGGCGGGGGACGCCGCGGGCGGCCCGCTGCTGACCCACCAGGGCAAGTACGAGGCGCGCGCCGTGGGGGACGCCGTCGTGGCCCGCGCCGCCGGGCGGCTCGGGGACTCCGTTCCCGCGTGGTCGCCGTACGCGTCCACCGCCGACGCCTGCGCCGTGCCGCAGGTGGTGTTCACCGATCCCGCGGTGGCCTCCGTGGGCCGTTCCGCGGAGCAGGCCCGCGCGGACGGGCTGGAGGTGGACGTCGTGGAGCGCGACATCGACGTGGCGGGGGCCTCCCTGCACCGGGACGGCTACCGCGGCTGGGCCCGCCTCGTGGTGGACCGGCGCCGCCGCACGATCGTCGGAGCGTTCTTCGCGGGCCCGGACGTGGCGGAGCTGCTCCACGCGGCGACCGTGGCCGTGGCCTGCGAGGTTCCGGTGGAGCGGCTGTGGCACGCGGTGCCCGTCTTCCCCACGATCAGCGAGGTGTGGCTGCGCCTGCTCGAGGAGTACGGCCTGTGAGCCGCACGCCTCACAGCAGGGAGCGCAGGATCCGGGCGACGCCGTCCTCGTAGACGGTGTGGGTGACCTCGTGGCAGGCGGCGGCGACCTCGTCCGGGGCCTGGCCCATGGCGACGCCGCGGGCGGCCCAGTCGAGCATCTCGATGTCGTTGCGGCCGTCGCCGACCGCCACCGTGTGGGAGGGGTCCACGCCGAGCCGGCGGCGGACCTGCTCCAGGGCGCTGGCCTTGGAGACGCCGTTGGCGGCGATGTCCAGCCAGGCGCTCCAGCCCACCGAGTAGGTGACCCCGTGCAGGCCGGCCTCGTCGATGGCCAGGGCGAACTCCTCCGGGGTGTGCTCGGTGCTGTAGACGACCATGCGCACGGCCTGCATCTGGGCGAGCTGGTGCAGGTCCACGCCCACGGCCTCGATGCCGAAGGAGGCGTCCTGGAAGCGCTCCGTGGAGTAGAAGGACCCGTCCTCGGTCTCGAGGGCGAACTTCGCCGTGGGCAGGCGCTGCTCGAGGGCCTCGAGGGCCTGGCCGGGGTCGAAGGAGACGCACTCGAGCACGCGGTGGTAGTCGGGCAGCCCCGGGTCCAGCTCGAGGGTCATGCCGCCGTTGGAGCACACGGCGTAGCCGCGCTCCTGGCCGATGAGCTCGACCACGGGCAGGGTCGCCCCCTTGGAGCGGCCGGTCGAGATGACCACGTGGTGGCCGGCCCGGAGCACGGCGCGGGCCGCGTCGCGCACCGCCGGGGACATGTGCCCGTCGTGGTCCACGAGGGTGCCGTCGACGTCGAGGGCCACGAGGTAGCGGACCCCCGCCTCCTTCTTCCACCCGTTGGAGCGGGGCGGCTGGACCTTGAGCGGGACGCGGACGTCCGCGGCCGAGCGCGTGGGGGCGGTGGTGCCGCCGGTGTCGCCGAGGTCCTCCGAGTGTTCGACCTTCAGCGGGACGGTGGAGTTGATGCTGATCAGTTCGTGCTGGTCCTCGGTGCCAGCCGTCTTTTCTTTCGTCATGCGGGACATGGTGCCACATGACACCGACAGGGTGACCAGCATTTCGGTATGAGATGAATACGGGTCGAACGCGACCCGTCGGTTCAGCGCCGGACGGGGATGGTCTCCTGGCCGCGCAGGTAGGGGCGCAGCGCCTCCGGCACGCGCACGGACCCGTCCGCCTGCTGGTGCGTTTCCAGGATCGCGGCCAGCCAGCGGGTGGTCGCGAGCGTGCCGTTGAGGGTGGCCACCGTGCGGGTGCCGCCCTTGCGGGCCTTGCCGGCGTCGTCCGTGCTGCCGGGCAGCCGCTCGCGCACGTTGAGCCGCCGGGCCTGGTAGGTGGTGCAGTTGGAGGTCGAGGTCAGCTCGCGGTACCGGCCCTGGGTGGGCACCCACGCCTCGCAGTCGAACTTGCGCGCGGCCGAGGCGCCGAGGTCCCCGGCGGCGGTGTCGATCACCCGGTAGGCCAGCTCGCAGCGGGTGAGCATCTCCTCCTCCCAGCCGAGCATCCGCGCGTGCTCGGCCTCGGCGTCCTCCGGGGAGCAGTAGACGAACATCTCCAGCTTGTTGAACTGGTGGACGCGGATGATGCCGCGGGTGTCCTTGCCCCCGGAGCCGGCCTCGCGGCGGTAGCAGGAGGACCAGCCCGCGTAGCGCAGCGGCCCGTCGGCGAGGTCGAGGATCTCGTCCGCGTGGTACCCGGCGAGGGGCACCTCGGAGGTGCCCACCAGGTAGAGCTCGTCCTTGCCCACGTGGTAGATCTCGTCCGAGTGGGCGATGTCGAAGCCCGTGCCGCTCATGATCTCCGGGCGCACGAGGTTGGGCGTGGTCATGGGGACGAAGCCGTTGTCCAGGGCCAGGTCCTGGCCCATGAGCAGCAGGGCGGTCTCGAGCCGGGCGACGTCGCGCTTGAGGAAGTAGAACCGTGCCCCGGAGACCTTGGCGCCGCGCTCCATGTCGATGCCGTCCACCAGCTCGCCGATCTCAAGGTGGTCGCGGGGCTCGAGGCCCTCGGCGGCGAAGTCCCGCGGCTGCCCCACGGTGCGCAGCACGACGTAGTCGTCCTCACCGCCGGTGGGGACGCCGTCGAGGATCAGGTTCTCGACCACGGAGACCAGCTCGTCCTGCCGGGCGCGGGCCGCCTCGGAGGCCGCCTGCGCCTCCTTGACCCGGGCGGCCAGCTCCTTGACCTCGGCCAGCAGCGCCTGCTTCTCCTCGCCCCGGGCGCGGGCCACCTGCTTGCCGAACGCGTTCTGCTCGGCCCGCAGGTTCTCGTACTCGGTGATCAGGTTGCGGCGCGCGACGTCCGCCTCCAGGATCCGGTCGATCAGGGACGAGTCCGCCCCGCGGGCGCGCTGCGAGGCGCGGAAGACGTCGGGGTGCTCACGGAGCTGGTTGATGTCGATCACCCTGACAGGGTACCGAAGACCCGTGCTCGGGCCGGGCGGGGCCGGCGGGTTAGGCTGGAGGACCGCCGCCATCCGCCCGGCGCCCCGGAACGGGCGCGCCGCGCCGTGCGGTCACCGCACGATGCCGCCCACCCCCAGCACCGCCGAACCGAGGAGTCCTCGCGTGACCGCCACTCCAGTGGGCCCGAAACGGGTCGCCGTCGTCATCAACCCGATCAAGGCCGACGCGGACCTCGCCCGCGACGCCATCATCATCGGCTGCCGCAAGGGCGGGCTGCCGGACCCCGTCTTCTTCGAGACGGAGGAGGACGACCCCGGGTTCTCCATGACCCGCCGGGCGCTGGAGCAGGGCTTCGACCTCGTCCTCGCCGCCGGCGGCGACGGCACCGTGCGGGCCGTCGCGGAGACCCTCGTCGACGGGGACGTCCCGATGGGCCTGCTGCCGCTGGGCACGGGCAACCTCCTGGCCCGCAACCTCGGCGCCGACCTCGGCGACCCGCACCGCAACGTGGACATCGCGCTCTTCGGCGCGGAGCGGGCCATCGACATGGCGACCTTCCGGGTGGAGCTGGCCGACGGAACGGTGCAGGACCACGCCTTCTGCGTGATGGGCGGGGCCGGCTTCGACGCGCAGATCATGACGGACACCAAGGACGAGCTCAAGAAGCTGGTCGGCTGGGCCGCCTACGGGGAGGCCGGGGTCCGGCACCTGTTCGCCCCGCCGCGGTGGGCCCGGTTCCGGATCGACGACGGCGAGTGGCAGAGCCGCCGGGTGCGCTCCGTGATGGCCGCCAACTGCGGGATCCTCACGGCGGGGATGATCCTGGTGCCCCAGGCGAAGATCAACGACGGCGTGCTGGACCTCGTCGTGATGTCCCCGCGCAGCACCCTGGAGTGGGCGCTGATGGCCGCGAAGGTCGTGTTCCGGCAGCGGCGGGACCTGCCCGTGATCGAGTTCTTCGCCGGGAAGAAGGTGCGCGTGGAGTTCCACGAGCCCATCGAGTCCCAGGTGGACGGGGACGGCACGGGACGGATCACCGGCTTCGAGTCCGAGATCCTGCCGGGCGTGCTCTCGGTGCGCGTGCCCCCCTCCCAGGCCGACTGACGCGCGGGCCCGCCGGCCCGGCCGGGCGGCCGGCCCGCGCGGCCTGCGGGCCGGTCCAGTCGACCGGGCCGGTTCAGTCGACCGGGTCGGGGCGGCGGCTGAGACCCGCCACGAACGCGCCCATCAGGGCGACCACCGCCCCGCCCACCGCGAGCAGCGGGCCGCGCCCCTGGTCCGGGAACGAGGACACCGGCTCGGGGATGACCCGGGCGGCCGGCACGAGGTCCTCCACCGTCCGCGGGTCGTCGGCGGCTGGGGCCGGAGCGGGCTCGGTGCGGACCACCCCGGAGGTCTCCGGGGTCGCGGCGGCGGCCGGGGGCGCGGCGAGCACGCAGGCCAGCACGGCGGGCGCGGCGGCGAGAGCGAGACGGCGGGCGGCGGGAGCAGGCATGGTGGCACCTCCGGTCGGGCTCGGCACCGACCCGGGGGGTCGATCGACACCGGCTGAAGATCGCGGGAACGGACGTGCCCGCACCACCCATGGTGCATGTATTCGCAATAGCTAACAAGCGGCGGGCGGCGCGGGACGTTCCGTTACGCGGGACCCGCTCCCGCCGCCCCGGGCCCGTGGGCCCCGCGGCCCTGCAGCGCGGCGACCCACGCGGCGGCCTCGCGGAAGGCGCCGTCGGAGTGGTGCCGCGCCACGGTGGCGAGCTTGTGGTCGGCGCGCGGGTAGGAGCCGAGGAACCGGGTGCTCGGGCAGACCCGGCGCAGGCCCATGAGGGCGTCGGCCACGCGGGCGTCGTGCAGGTGCCCGTCCACGTCGACGCTGAAGAAGTACTCCCCCAGGAAGTTGCCCGTGGGACGGGACTCGATCCGGGAGAGGTTCACCCCGCGGGTGGCGAACTGCTCGAGGATCTCCATCAGTGCCCCGGCCCGGTCCTCCCACAGCGGGATGACCAGCGTGGTGCGGTCCGCGCCGGTGCGCGGCGGCAGGGGCGCGTCCGGGCGGGCCACGAGCACGAAGCGCGTCACCGCGGCCCGGTTGTCCCCGATGTCCTCGGCGAGCACCTCGAGCTCGGGGTGCTGCTCGACGACCACGGGAGAGCACACCGCGGCCTCGAAGCCGGGCTCCGCCGCCGCACCGGGCAGCAGCGACAGGGCCGCCGCGGCCGTGGAGGACGCCGGGACGTAGTCGGCGCCGGGCAGGTGCCCGTCCATCCAGCCGCGCACCTGCGCCCAGGCGTGGGAGTGCGTGGACACGGTGCGGACGTCGGCGAGGGTCGTGCCCGGCGCGGCCACGAGGACGAAGCTGACGGGCACGAGCGCCTCACGCACGATGCGCAGCTCGCTGCCGGTGGCCACGGCGTCGAGCGTGGCGGTCACCCCGCCCTCCACGGAGTTCTCGATGGGGACCATCGCGGCGTCGACCTCGCCGGCGCGGACGGCCGCGAGCGCGACGGGCACGGAGGACACCGGGCGGCGCTCGGCCTCCCGCGCGCCCTCCACGCCGAGCAGGGCGGCCTCCGTGAAGGTGCCGGCGGGGCCCAGGTAGGCGTATCTCAACGGACGGTCGGCGTCTGGCCCGTCTCGGACACCATGGGCTTCTCGGCGTCCATCCACGCCCCCATGCCGCCCAGGACGTTGACCGGGTCGAAGCCGTACTGCTGGAGGTAGGCCGTGGCCCTCAGGGAGCGGCCGCCGGAGCGGCAGATCACGTAGACGTCCTCGTCCGCGGGCACCTCGCCGTAGCGCTCGGGGAGCTGGCCCAGCGGGATGTGCTGGGCGCCGGCGATGTGCCCGGCCTCCCACTCGGTGTCCTCGCGCACGTCCAGGATGCGCGCGTCCTCGGGGATCTCCTCCACCGAGGCGCTGGGCAGGTTGTCCAGGTTGTCCATCGTGCGGGTCCTCTCGTTGCGGGTGGGTCTGCGCTGACCAGCCTAGTCCGCGGCCGCTGCGGCCGCGGTCCGGAACGGTGCGCCGGCCACGGCCGCAGGACGGCCTCCTGCGGCACGGCGAGAGCCGCCGTGCCGCAGGGGACCCGGCGCCGAGGGGCGCCCGCTCAGGGGGAGACGATCTCCTCGTCCTGCAGCGGGAGCTTCTCCTCCCGCCGGGGCGCGTGGATGAGCTTCCTGTTGGCGAACTCCTCGATGCCGAAGCGGCCGAGCTCCCGGCCCACGCCGGAGCGCTTGATGCCGCCGAAGGGCAGGTCCGGGGCGGTGCCGGTGACCTCGTTGACGAAGACCATGCCGGACTCGATCCGGGACGCGACCTCCCGGGCCGCGTCCACGTCCGCGGCGAACACCGACCCGCCCAGGCCGAAGGGCGAGGAGTTGGCCAGCTCGACGGCCTCGTCCGCGTCCCGGACCCGGTGCACCACGGCGACGGGCCCGAAGATCTCCTCCTCGTAGGCGCGCATCTGCGGGGTGACGTCCGTCAGGACCGTGGCCTCCATCCAGGCCCCCGGACGGTCGACCGGGGTGCCGCCGGCGCGGACGGTGGCACCCTTCTCGACGGCGTCCTGCAGCTGCGCGGCCACGCCGTCGCGGGCCGCGACCGAGGACAGGGGGCCCAGCAGGGTCTTCCGGTCGGTCGGGTCCCCCGGCTCGACCGCGTCCATGGCCTGCGCGAACGCGTCGACGAACCGGTCGTAGGCCTCCTCGACCACGATGAAGCGCTTGGCGGCGGTGCACGCCTGCCCGGTGTTGCCGAGCCGGCCCAGCACGGCGTGCTTGACCGTGTTCTCGAGGTCCTCGGCGTCGAGCACGACGAACGGGTCGGACCCGCCCAGCTCGAGCACGACCTTCTTGAGGTGGCGGCCGGCGAGCTCGGCGACGGCCGACCCGGCGCGCTCGGAGCCCGTGAGGGACACGCCCTGGACGGTCCGGGCGGGGATGACGATCTCGGCGATCTGCTCGTTCGTGGCGAAGACGTTGCGGTAGACGTCCTCGGGGAACCCGGCCTCGCGGAAGAGCTGCTCCTGGACCAGGGCGGCCTGCGGCACGCTGGGCGCGTGCTTGAGGACGACGGTGTTGCCGAGCATCAGGTTCGGGGCCGCCAGCCGGGCGACCTGGTAGTACGGGTAGTTCCACGGCATGATGCCGAGGATCGAGCCGGTGGGCTCCAGCACCACCTCGGCGTCCCCGCCCGTGGAGGGCTCGAGCTTCTCCCCGGCCATGAACCGCTCGGCGTTCTCGGCGTAGAACTCGTAGATGCTCGCCACGAGGAGCACCTCGCCCACGGCCTGGCGGGCGGGCTTGCCCATCTCCTCGGTGAGCAGGGCGGCGAGCTCGCGCTTGCGCTCGCGGTAGAGCTCCGCCAGCGCGCGCATGCGCGCGGCGCGCTCCGGCACGGGCGTGCTGCGCCAGCTGCCGAAGGCCCGGTGCGAGCGCTCGACCACCTCCCGGACCTCGGCGTCGGTGGCGGTCGGGAACTCCCGGACGGTCTGCCCGGTGGCGGGATTCACTGTTGCGTAGGTCATGCCCCCGAGCCTATGCGCGGGCTCCCCCCGGCCGCACGGGACCGCGTCCCTGTTCGCCGCGGGCGTCCCCGGGGTCCGGACTTTCAGGTGGCTCACAGAAACGAAACAATGGCTGTGTACGTTGTCCCCCGGCCGCCGGACCTCCGCACGGCCCCTCCCCACCGGACACCCCACCCCGGCGTCCTCGACACGAAGGAATCACGGCCATGAGCAGCAACGAACCCCGGGGCGCGACACCGCTCGCCCCGGACCGCGAGGACCACGGCTTCAAGAAGGTCCTGGGCCGCCTCGACGCGATCGGCCTCGGCTTCGGCGCGATGATCGGCTTCGGCTGGGTCATCCTCACCGGGGACTGGCTGGTGGAGGCCGGAACCATGGGCGCCGTGCTCGCCCTCGTGACCGGCGGGCTGATCATGGCCGTGGTCGGCCTGGTCTACGGCGAGCTCGTGGCGGCCATGCCGTACGCGGGCGGTGAGCACAACTACCTGCTGCGCGGCATGGGCGCCCGGTGGGCCTTCATCGGCTCCTGGGCCATCACCGGCGGCTACATCACCATCGTGGCCTTCGAGGCCGTGGCCGTGCCCCGCACGGTGCAGTACATCTTCCCCGGCCTGAGCCAGATCCCGCTGTGGACCGTCGCCGGCTTCGAGGTGAACCTGACCTGGGCCCTGGTCGGGGCGCTGACCGCCGTCCTGATCACCGCGATCAACATCCGGGGCGTCAAGCACGCGTCCACGGTGCAGATCTTCGTGATCCTGTTCCTGCTGATCGTGGGTCTGATGATGCTCTTCGGGGCGTTCACCCGCGGCTCGGTCGCCACCATGGAGCCCTTCTTCACGAGCGGCACCGCCGGCTTCTTCCTCGTGCTCGTCACCGTCCCGTTCCTGTTCGTCGGCTTCGACGTCATCCCGCAGGTCTCCGAGGAGATGCACCTGCCGGCCAAGCAGCTGGGCGGGACCATCATCGTCTCCGTCCTGCTCGCCGCGGCGTGGTACGTCATGGTCGTGGTCACCACGTCCTCGGCGATGTCCGGCGCGGACATCGCCGGCGCGGACATCGCCGTGGCCGACGCCATGGGCGCCATGTTCGGCAGCACCGCCGTCGCCAACCTGCTCATCGCGGGCGGTCTGGCGGGCATCCTCACCTCCTGGAACTCTTTGCTCATGGGCGCGTCCCGCCTGCTGTGGGCGCTCGGCAACTCCCGGATGGTGCCGCGGTGGTTCGGCCGGCTGCACCCCAGGTACGGCACCCCGGCCAACGCCCTGCTGTTCGTGGGCGCCATCTCCTTCGTGGCGCCGTTCTTCGGCGCGGAGATGCTGGGCTGGCTGGTGGACTCCGGCTCCCCGTCGATCGTGATCGCCTATGCCCTGGTCTCGGTGGTCTTCGTGATCCTGCGCCGGCGCGAGCCGGACATGGACCGTCCCTTCAGGATCGGGGGCCGCAGCCACGGCGGCACGGCCATCGGCGTGCTCTCGGTCGTCCTGTGCGTCGGCCTCATCAGCCTGTACCTGCCCGGCATGCCCGCGTTCCTGAGCGCGCCCGCCTGGACGATCTTCGGGCTGTGGTGGCTGCTCGGTCTGGTGTTCCTGCTGCGCATCCCCACCGGGATCCACCCCGGGGTCGACGCCGAGCACCGCCTCGTCGCCGAGGTCGACCGCCGGCGCCCGAGTGCCGGGGCCTGATCCGGCACAGCATCCCGGGGCGGCTCGGACGAGGCACCCCGGGATGCTGTGCACTGTGCCCATCGGGGCACAGAAAGTTCAGCACTCCGCCTTTCGGGCGGAGAGCTAGTCTGAGCTCGTCGAGGGGCCACGGGGCCTCCCCGGCAGCCCCCGGCGACCGGCCCGGCACCCGGTGCGGCGTTCCGGGGGGACACCGGGGCCCGTCACGGTCGCCCGGGGACTCGTACCATGGACGAGCGGGCCCAGTGCTGTCGCCCGCCCGTCCGACCACCCCGTTGACGCACCGAGCAGGCACCGGCCCCGGTGCCCGGGGCGTGCGTCGAGATAGAGAGGCTGATTCATGAGCATCACGGACCAGACGGCCACGGCCGCTCCCATCCAGGACCGCATCTCCGCGCTGCTGGCCAAGACCCCCACCGGGCTGCTGATCGACGGCCAGTGGCGGGAGGCCTCCGACGGGGGCACCTTCGAGGTGGAGAACCCCGCCACCGGCGAGGTGCTCGCCACCATGGCCTCGGCCACCCGCGAGGACGCCGCCGCCGCCATGGACGCCGCCGCGGCCGCCCAGGAGTCCTGGGCCCGCACCCCCGCCCGGGTCCGCTCGGAGATCCTGCGCCGGGCCTTCGACCTCGTCCAGGAGCGCGCGGAGGACCTGGCGCTGCTGATGACCCTGGAGATGGGCAAGCCCGTCGCCGAGGCCATGGGCGAGGTGAAGTACGGGGGTGAGTTCCTGCGCTGGTTCTCCGAGGAGGCCGTGCGCGACTACGGCCGCTACGTCCAGGCACCCGAGGGCACCCTGCGGATGCTGGTGACCCGCAAGCCGGTGGGCCCGTGCCTGCTGATCACCCCGTGGAACTTCCCGCTGGCCATGGCCACCCGCAAGGTCGCCCCGGCCGTGGCCGCCGGCTGCACCATGGTGCTCAAGCCGGCCCGGCTGACCCCGATGACCTCCCAGTACTTCGCGCAGATCATGATCGACGCCGGGATCCCGGCCGGGGTGCTCAACGTGGTCTCCTCCAAGTCCGCCTCGGACGTCTCCGAGCCGATCATGGCCGACCCGCGCCTGCGCAAGGTCTCCTTCACCGGCTCCACCCCGGTGGGCAAGCAGCTGATGAAGGCCGCCACCGACAACGTGCTGCGCACCTCCATGGAGCTCGGCGGCAACGGCCCGCTGATCGTCTTCGAGGACGCCGACATCGACAAGGCCGTGACCGGGGCGATGGCCGCGAAGATGCGCAACATGGGCGAGGCCTGCACCGCCGCCAACCGGCTGCTCGTGCACGAGGACGTCGCCGAGGAGTTCATCGCCAAGCTGGCCGAGAAGATGGCCGCGCTCACCGTCGGCAACGGCGTGGACGAGGGCGTGAGCGTCGGCCCGCTCGTGGAGGCCAAGGCCAGGGACTCCGTGGAGGAGTTCGTCGCCGATGCCGTCGAGCGCGGGGCGAAGGTCGTGGTCGGGGGCTCCCGCGTGGAGGGGCCCGGCTACTTCTTCCAGCCCACCCTGCTGCGCGACGTGCCCAAGGACGCGAGGGCGGTGTGCGAGGAGATCTTCGGCCCCGTCGCCCCGGTGGTGACCTTCGCCGACGAGGACGAGGCGGTGGAGCTGGCCAACGCCACCGAGTACGGGCTGGCCTCCTACGTGTTCACCGAGAACATCTCCCGCGGCCTGCGCATCGGCGACCGCATCGAGTTCGGCCTGATGGGTCTCAACGTCGGGGTGATCTCCAACGCCGCGGCCCCCTTCGGCGGGGTCAAGCAGTCCGGCCTGGGCCGGGAGGGCGGGGCCGAGGGCATCGCCGAGTACACCACCACCCAGTACATCGGCGTGGAGAACCCCTGGGCCGACGTCCCCAACCCCGGCACCGGCACCCCCGCCTGACCTCCGTCCCCGGACGGTCCGCCCCACCCCGGTGCGGTCGCCGCGCTCCCGCGGCGACCGCACCCCGTTCCCGAAAGGACGTCTCCCATGACCGAGACCCTGCCCGACATCCAGTACCGGCTGGAGCAGGTCCGCCGCATCGAGGGCACCCTGCCCGGCCCCCGCTCCGGGGACCTGTCCGCCCGCCGGCAGGAGGCCGTCGCCTCCGGCGTCGCCTCCAGCGTGCCCGCCTACGCGGCGGACGTGGACGGCGGGATCGTGCTCGACGTCGACGGCAACCAGCTCGTCGACCTCGGCTCCGGCATCGCCGTGACCACCGTGGGCGCCTCCGCCCCCGCCGTGGTCGCCCGGGTCAAGGAGGCCGTGGAGCACTTCACGCACACCTGCTTCATGGTCACCCCCTACGAGGGCTACGTGGCCGTCGCGGAGAAGCTCGCCGAGCTCACCCCGGGCGACTTCCCCAAGAAGGCCGCGCTCTTCAACTCCGGTTCCGAGGCCGTCGAGAACGCCGTGAAGATCGCCCGGGTGCACACCGGCCGCCAGGCGGTCGTCGTCTTCGACCACGCCTACCACGGCCGCACCAACATGACCCTCGCGATGACCGCCAAGGTCATGCCCTACAAGCAGGGCTTCGGCCCGTTCGCCGGCGAGGTCTACCGCGTGCCGGTCTCCTACCCCTTCCGCGACCCGGAGGGCATGACGGGCGCCGAGGCCGCCCGCCGCGCTCTGCTCCAGGTGGAGAAGCAGGTGGGCGCGGGCAACGTGGCCGCCGTCGTGATCGAGCCCATCCAGGGTGAGGGCGGCTTCATCGTGCCCGCCGAGGGGTTCCTGCCGGCGCTGTCCCAGTGGTGCACCGACAACGGCGCCGTGTTCGTCGTCGACGAGGTCCAGGCCGGCGTGGCCCGCACGGGCAAGTGGTTCGCGGTGGACCACGAAGACGTGGTGCCCGACCTGATCACCGTGGCCAAGGGCGTGGCCGGCGGCATGCCGCTGTCCGGCGTCGTCGGCCGCGCCGAGATCATGGACTCCGTGCACGCCGGCGGCCTCGGCGGCACCTACGGCGGCAACCCCGTGGCCTGCGCCGCCGCCCTGGGGGCGCTGGAGACCATCGAGGAGTGGGACCTCATCGCCCGTGCCCGCCGGATCGAGGAGATCATCCGCGAGGAGCTCACCCCGGTGGCCGAGGAGACCGGCATCGTCGGGGAGATCCGCGGCCGCGGCGGCATGATGGCGCTCGAGTTCGTGCTGCCCGGCGGCAAGGAGCCGGACGCGGACGCCGCCAAGGCCATCGCCGCGGAGTGCCTGGCGCAGGGCGTCATCATCCTGACCTGCGGAACCTTCGGCAACATCGTGCGCCTGCTGCCCCCGCTGGTCATCGGCGAGGACCTGCTGCGCGACGGCCTGCGCGTGTTCGCCGACGCCATCCGCCACGCGGCGCAGTAGTCCCCGCCGCGCACCGCCACGAGGGGCCGTCGCCGGTCGGCACCGGATGCGGTCAGCCGGAGCAGCGCTCCTGCAGGGCCCGGGCCTCCCGGGCGACGCTGAGCATGGACCGTTC
>NZ_LDNX01000110.1:0-1434 GCF_001027955.1 Kocuria sp. SM24M-10
ACACTTCCCGCCTCGCGGTGGGCGCTGCCGCGCCGCGGAGCCCCGGTCGGCGGACCGGGAGCCCGGGCTCCACCCACGCCCGGGGCGGCCCGGTGGGTCGGGCGGTCCTGTCGACCGCGCGTTCCGCACGGCGGACGACGGCAGCGGGCCCGGCGCCTCTCGTGGAGGTGCCGGGCCCGCTGCCGTCGTCTCGTGGTGCCGGGGGTGGTCAGTCGGGCAGGCGGGTGCCGGTGGTGGTGTCGAAGAGGTGGAGGTGGTCCAGGGTGGGGGTGACCCAGATGGTGGACCCGGCCTTGGGTGGGGTGCGGCCCTCCACGCGCACGACGATCTCGTGGGCGGCGGGGGCGTCCTCGCCGGTTCCGTCGGTCTCGGCGGTGGGGTCGATCTGCACGATGGTGTTCGCGGCGGTGACCGGGGCGAGGTGGCCGTAGACGAAGGCGTCGGCGCCGAGTTCTTCGACCACATCGGCCACGATCGGCAGCCCCTGCCCCTCGCCGGCGGGGGTGAGGTCCTCGGGGCGGATGCCGACGGTGACCTGGTGGCCGGTCAGTGCCGCCCGCTGGGCGGGGCTCAGCGGAATGGCCAGGGTGCCCAGGTTCACCCCGGTGTCGGTGACCGGGGAGCGGAAGAGGTTCATCGCCGGGGAGCCGATGAACCCGGCGACGAACTCGGTGGCCGGGCGGTCGTAGAGGGCCCGGGGGGTGTCGACCTGCATCAGCACCCCGTCCTTGAGCACGGCGACCCTATCGCCTATGGTCATCGCCTCGACCTGGTCGTGGGTGACGTAGACGGTGGTCACGCCCAGGCGGCGGGTGAGGGAGGCGATCTGGGTGCGGGTCTGCACGCGCAGCTTCGCGTCCAGGTTCGACAGCGGCTCGTCCATCAGGAACACCTGCGGGGAGCGCACGATGGCCCGGCCCATCGCCACCCGCTGGCGCTGCCCGCCGGACAGCGCTTTGGGCTTGCGGTCGAGGTAGTCGGTCAGATCCAGGATCTTGGCGGCCTCCTCCACCCGGCGCTTTCGCTCCTCGGCGGGGACCTTGGCGATCTTCAGGGCGAAGCCCATGTTTTCGGCCACGGTCATGTGCGGGTAGAGGGCGTAGTTCTGGAAGACCATCGCGATGTCGCGGTCCCGCGAGGGCACGTCGGTGACGTCGCGGTCCCCGATGTAGATGTTCCCGGCGGTGACCTCCTCCAGGCCGGCCAGCATCCGCAGGGTGGTGGATTTGCCGCACCCGGAGGGTCCGACCAGGACCAGGAACTCCCCGTCGGCCACCTCCAGGTCCAGATCGGTGACCGAGGGCCGCTCGGCCCCCGGGTACTGACAGGTGACATTCGCGTAGCGCACAGCAGACATGGAACAAGCCTCTTTCCCGGCAGGCACGTGCCGGACGATCCGAAGGAGAAGAGCAACCCCCACAGGTGACGGGGGCC